>NZ_NJGF01000098.1:0-3209 GCF_002209985.1 Bacillus sp. K2I17 | reverse complement strand
AGAAAATAGTAACGTGCTTTTAACTTCAAAAATAGTCTAAAACCTTAAGTTGATGGATGTGGGGTACCGCCACATACCCATCAAGCTAACTAAATAAATTACTAGGTGCGAAATAATCCTTGTTTCAAAACCAGCAAGTGATAAAAAAATAGGCATGCTAAAGAAGCCTATTAAAACGCGATTTTTTCGCTAGGCAGCTTGTCTATGCTTCACTGTCGTTTCATACACAATCCCTAGAATATCAAAGACGGTCATCTTCTTATACCGATGACATTTACGACCGTTCTTTTTGAGCAGTTGATAAAGGCGATGCAGAATTTTTAAAAGTTCTTCTGTGCCAAAAGCTATCGCTTGAAACAGTAACGGAAAGTAATCTTTAATTATATAAATCGCTTTGTATTCACTAAGTTCCTGCTTTTTCTTTTCAAGCAGAAACTGACGCATTTGAAACATCGTAGAAGAACAGAGGAGAATGCTGATGAGTTGTCCATATAAATGGCACTCTAGGCGTTCTCTTTTTATATTTTTGCATTCATCAATTTCAAAGAATGATTTCCACGTTTTAAACAAAATTTCAATCTGCCAACGAAGTGAATATAATGAATGCACGTAGTTCGTCGGTACTTTTTCTAGCGACGTATTCGTGATATATACATTCATGCCCATTAAACGTTTACTTTTATCCTTCATGACAATGCCTTTCTTCTTTTCACGTATCGCTTGGTTTTTCAAACGTGTTTGTGTTTGATTATCGGTTAAACGATGAATAATGACACGTGCTGGAAGTTTCTGATTTTGGCCAATGTATGCCTCGGGGATTTCCATCGTTTCACCAGGTATTAGACCCGACAGCATTTGTGTCATATCAAGCTGGATGTATTCTGTTTGCTTTTTTAACGTACCATTGTTGAAGTATCCTGGTTCAGGATTCTTGATATAAATGCGTGTATTCAACTTCAACCGCGAGATATAGTAAGCCTCTTTATCATGAATGGTTTATAAATCTCCTAAATCGAAGTAACCAAGATCACGTAAACACAAGTCGCCTGCTTCTACGGTTTTAAGACAGATGGTACCGTATGTTTTATCATTGTTTTTTCCTGGTCCAAGCTGCACGTTAAGGAATTGACCACTAAGCAAATCATATTCCAATTGAATTTTCACGCCTGCCGTATTACTACTCCCACCGGAACCTTGATAGTCTGTGGCGAATTGATCAGGCAGTTGAAACACTGTTGCATCTAGAATACGGATACGATTGAAAGTAGAGATTATATGCGCAGAAAGTGAGTGATTTGAACAGAGTTTTTGTGTGAGAAGAGAAGTAAAGACTTCTCGAAGAAATGTGACAGCTGCTGGATTAAAGCGTTGATTCAGTCCTTCTGAGCTCATAAGTACCCCAGTGGAAACTTCTAACTGACTGCACAATTGTGTAAGGGATGTGCTAGCAATTCCTTGACTGATCCATACGCAAAGAGCAATGAGTTCGTTTGCTTGATACTTACTAGATCGCTGTACAAAGCCAACTTGTTTGGCGATATCTTGTAGGACTACTGGAGATAAAAAGTATTGTAGCTCTTGTGCAAAAAGATTCAGTTCATTTGAAATAATAGGATTCATTAAAAACACCATCCTCTCTCATAAACTTCTTACAATAAGCATAGCGTTTTTTTATTTTAAGGGTATAATTTTAACTTCGCGAATGCAGCACCCTTCAAATATTTCCTTTTCCTCTACTTCACCTGAAGGAACAGACCAAAGTTCTGGCTCATTTGTTTTCTTCTGTACTATCATTAGTATTCCTTTATCCAACAATCAGGTCATATTCTGGAATAAAGAAGGAAATAAAAGGGGGTATCTTGAACTTTTAAGTATTCCAGAATAAGCAATTACAGGGGGCTAGGTAATGAAAGTAGGAGTAATAGGAGGTGGCTTTGGTTTAACAGTTCAAGCGCCTATAATAAATACTCATCCTAAGATGAATGTTTCTGCTGTTAGTACAATGATGCGCCATCAATTGCCAAAAGATTTATCTAATGAAGACAATCCGCCAGTTCATTATACAGACTGGACTAAAATGCTAGATTTAGAAGAGTTGGATCTTGTATTTGTTAGTTCTATTCCGATTTATCATCTTGAGATGGTTAAACACGCATTAAACAGAGGTATAAACGTAGTATGCGAGAAACCATTTACAATGAATAGTAGGGAATCAGGAGAGTTGCTAAGAGCGTCTAAAGGTAATAATTTAAAGGTATTTATCGATTTTGAGTGGCGTTATCATCCTGCTCGCCAAAAAGTCAAAGAACTTATAAGTCAACTTGGTGACATCCTTCATTTTGAATATCATATTTCTGCCCCTCAATATCAGACCCTTCAAACTAACAAAATGGGATGGATGGGAGAAAAGCAGAAGTTTGGTGGTATGTTAGGGGCTCTAGGAACACATATGATTGATTGCCTTAGATGGATAGTTCAGGACGAAATTATAACAATTAATAGTTTAATACATACTCACGTCCCAGAAGGGCCAGGAGAACTTAGAGACTCTGATGATGCCTTTTTTATTCATGGTAAAATGAAAAAGAGTTGTACCTTTTCGATTCAACTTATCTCAGGGGTTCACCACGGATTTGGTTCAAACTTAAAAATATTTGGAAGTCTAGGAACCATCACCTTAATTGATGATAAAACACTGTTTTTTGGTAAAGCAAGTGAAAACCTAGAAGAAATAAAAATTGAAACGTATGCCCAGACCATTCCAACTTTATCTTTAGAGGCAAAGGCTTATTATCCAGCATTTTATCCTTTTTTAGATAAAGTTTACGAAAATATTACCTTTAATAAAACAGACAGAGACTTACCAACCATTGTAGATGGGCATGAAAATCAAATAATTATAGATAGCGTGTTGTCAAATTAAATTTATTATTCAATAAAACGAATCAGCTATTATAAGCTGATATTTTTATTCCAGAAAAGGGCGCTTTAAATGAGAAATGATCACAAAAATTATCAAACTATTTTCTAAGGTTACACATTACTGTAGTAGATAAAAGCTCACTTCTTATCTTTTTAAATAAGAAGCTAGTTTTATCGTTTTGGGGGTGCAACAAAATCTTAACTTGATGGGCATGGGGTACCGCCACATCGCTATCAAGCTAATAGTTTTAATTACCCCCATAACGAAAATTTTACGCATCGTTAAC
>NZ_NJGF01000097.1:0-3503 GCF_002209985.1 Bacillus sp. K2I17 | reverse complement strand
AAGTGTAACATCCATGTTTGTTCATGGTCTTTTTACACTGTCTACCTTAAGGGGATAATATCAATATAGTGTCTTTTTTTGTTGATATAGTTCTAAAGAAAATGTAGTGATTAATAAAAATATGTTGGATGCTTCTTGGTTAATACTATAATAACATTACCATCGATAATTTTAAACCATTTTATTATTATATTTAAATTTATACATTTTTTAGACACGTTTGTATCATTTTCTTTCTATTACCAAAATTTCCAGTTTCTTTATTTTTATGCCTATACTATAATTTAACTGCTAAATCGTAAAAAAGGAGATCTAATAGATATGGAGATGGGAAAATTACAGGAACTAATTGAAGAAAAGAAAATAGATCTAATTAAACTTGCAGAGAAATATGGATTTAGACATCAACAAGTGTTACGTTTAAGTCAAGATATAGATATATTAATAAATATATTTATTCATATAAAATGTAAAATGAAGTAGAATTTATACATTTATACTAAAAATTATGGAAGGGTTTGAGAACCAACAATCTGTACGGTATGGTCACAGTACCGTAGCCCACGAATCTATATGATTTGTTGTGGGAGTGACGATGGCACACCGCAATCTTGCACGTCAGCGATACCAGAGATGGACTTCGCCTTTGGTAGCAATAATCCCACTGAGTTAGTCAGCTTGCCCCTTTAGGGATGGGAGTGTCAATTTGGGGTAGTTTACTGAGAACAAAAAAGCAGATATTGAATTAGAATACGCATAATATTTTGTAACAGAGTGTACAAAATATTATGCTGTAGATTGAACGGACAGAGCATATGCTGCAGAAGTTAGTACTATAATTTATGATGAAAAAACAAGGTTTCTGATATCGTATATAACACAACTTGTCGTGAAATGATGAATAATAATTAATCAGATAATTTAGAATACGCTGAATAAAAAATGGATCCGATATTTACATATTGGTTCCTGTTTCTATTTATTCATTTTGAGCACTAACTTATTTATATCTATATAGTAGCATTATAGGTCAGTTTCTATCAATTTAACTAAACAATAATCAACAATATACTTAATGAAGTATATTGTTAATTATTGTTTAATCGTTATTATAATTGTATAATTAGTAAAACTTAATTTAATTAAGGTGTACTAATTTAATTAAGGTAGTTAGTATATAGATGTGGTGAAGGGAGATTATGACATGTCTATTGAACAATATATACATTATCGAAAGTCAGGAAAACAAATAGTTGATATCAAAAAATAACATCTATTAAGTAGGGATCCGATTTTAACATTGGAACTAGGTTAGCGATGCTATGCAAAAAAATATTTCACTAGACACGGTAATTAATTTAATTAATTACATTATGACTTTAAAGGTGAATGATAAAAATTATTCATCCTTAAATCCATTTCAACTTATGTAAAATAAAAAGGCGGGATAAAATGAAATCAATAGGCGTTACTCGTAAACTAGATGGATTAGGGCGCATTGTGATTCCAAAAGAGATACGAAGTACATTCGGAATTGCAGACAAAGAACCTATGGAACTATTTGTGGAAGATGGAAAGATAATTTTACAAAAATTCAAGTCATATGACGGTTGTACCATAACAGGTGATATTACAGAAAAAAATATTTCTTTGGCTAACGGACAAATTATTCTTAGTCCTGAAGGGGTAGAGTTTTTAATCAAGGAGATCAAGCTACACCTAATAAAGTAGTTAATAATTGTAATAGGTTCAAGATTCGTTTTCTTTGACTTGGCCAATTTTACACTACTAATAATAACGCTACAAAATAAAATATTCCATTAGTTATTCTGCTATAAGTGGACTATCTATAGTTTTATTAAAGTAATAGTGTCAGTATGTCCAAGGCTAGGAGAGTACTTACAAGGTAACTTATGATAAAGGAAGTAGTTTTTATATTTATTATATTATATGAATATAAAGGGTTTAGATGGTATAATATTAATACAGAAAAATATATTAATATTATTCTTTACATATTTTGGAATTTAATATATACTCCGGAAAAATTTAATTGTATAGTATATTTTGTCATATCTTTAGATTTTTCGACATAAAAAACATAAATAGAAGACGAATTAGGAGAAGGAATTATGTACACAAAACTATTAAAATCAATTACATCATTATCACTTATAGGTGGTGCTTTATTATATACAAATGGCAGTGATGTGAAAGCTGCTGAGGCGGGGATTTTTTCTGATGTGCCTACATCGCATTGGTCGTATCCAGCGATTAAAGATTTAGGAAGTAAAAATATTATTTCCGGTTACGGAAATGGGATATTTGGTTTTGGAGATGTTGCGACGAGAGAGCAAGTTGCAGCTTTAGTGTATCGAGTTATGCTTCCGAATAAACAAGGTGGAACGTTTAGTAGCAATAATGCTCTTTATGTATTAAAGGACGGATCAAAGTTCAATAATCCTTATGGTGATATTAACCAGAACTCTACGATGTTTCCTGAGGAAATTTTAATGTTAACGAATGCAGGTGTATTTAAAGGGGATGAGAAAGGGAATTTTAGACCAAAAGCTCCTGTGAATCGCGCAGAAATGGCACAAATTCTTACAAACGCTTTCCATCTTACTGCGAAACAAAAGCATACATTTAACGATGTTCCAAGCGGTTATTGGGGTGAGAATGCAATTAGTGCAGTGCAGTCAAACGGAATTGCATCTGGTACAGGTGACGGGAAATTTGAACCAGGTCAAACGGTAACGCGTGAACAGTATGCACAGTTTTTATATAATACTTTGCAAGATAAAACTCCTGAGGTTACGGTGCAAGATAAAAAGCCCACGCTTACGGTGCAAGATAAAAAGCCTGCGGTTACGGTACAAGATACAGGGGATGCAGCATTATTAACAGCGTTTAAAGAAGAAGTACAAAAGCGTATTAATGCCTATGAAACGAATATTGTACTTCCATATAAAACGGAAAATAGTAATAGAAAAGAAGTAATGGATACACTAATTAACGCATATGAAGAAGTGGCAAGTAAAAATGAGTATACAAATTATAATAGATCGAATGTTTCATATAAACAATCAGGATTACCTGGAAATTATACATTTACGATAAAGATTACATATCGTGAAACGAAAGATCAAACGGAATATGTAATGAAACAAGCGAAAGCAATTGTTTCTTCTATTACGCAAGTTGGAATGAATGATCATGAAAAAGTGAAGGCGATTCATGATTATGTCGTAAAGCATGTTTCTTACGATACGTCTTATACAGCTTATACAGCATATGAAGCACTCGCAAATCGTTCTGCAGTTTGCCAGGGTTACGCACTATTAACCTATCAATTATTAAAAGAAGCTGGAATCGAGAATCATTTTGTAGTAGGAACTGGAGACGGTCAGCCTCATGCTTGGAATTTAGTGAAAATAGAAAACAAATGGTATCACCTTGATACAACATTCGATGATCCAATACCAGATGAACAAGGCCGCGTA
>NZ_NJGF01000096.1:0-3652 GCF_002209985.1 Bacillus sp. K2I17 | reverse complement strand
AAAAATTCCAATCTGGTATTAGATGTTTCCGGTGCAAATATAAGCAACAACACTAATATTCAGGTACACGAAAGAAATGGGACAAATGCACAAAAGTTTAAATTAGTACAAGTAGATGTAGATTTAGCAATATCTTATCATCAACAAAATCAATCAGAACGAAAATCTGAAAATACTTTAATTAAATAATCTTATTTTAAATCTATAATAATAGCATAAGACCCCCATGCCTGTTTAATTTAATAGACATGGAGGTCTAAAAATTATGAACTAGGTTTAGGGTTTCTGTCATATTAGTTTAGAGGTTTGTGTTATTGTACATTACAATGGGGGGGATATAAAAGCAATATTAATTTTACATTAAATTCGAGTTTAATTGATAATTGATGATTTATATTTAAAATAGTATAATATATATGAATTTATATTATTTTTATGTTTAAAATGAACAGCTAAGGTTTGAATTTAAAAATAGTAATACATATTATAGGAGTGTTTAATTTGGAAAAAGAACAGACAATTGCATATCCTCAATTTAGAAGTTTTATGAAGTCCCATTTAACATATTCACAAATATCAGGATATAAAGCATCAATTGATGAAATAAAAAAAGATATTCGAAGTATAGATTTAACTACAGCATTAATTATTTTATCGAAATTCTCAGTATTAAATAATGCTGGAAAAAATGAACTTAAAGAAAAATTGAAACCTTTTATTAAAAATATGGATTTAGAGATTAAAGAAAAAACAGAACCATATGATTTATTAAATATTATGTACTCAATAAAATGGTTTTTGGCATATGGAGAAAATAAACCAGTCATATTTGAATATAAAAAGCCCTATCCAGAATTTTTACATGTTTTTTTAACTCTATTGAAAATTACTGATTATATGTTTATGTTCGAGTCGGCCGATAGCTATGAACAGGCAGAGGATTTTATTCTAAAATCAACTCTTTTTAATAGAGATCCCGAAGTAGATAAAGCGTTATTTAGACAAGATATAATGTTTAATCACCTTGCTAAGGATAATGCTATTTGTAGTCCTAAGGAATACATAGATATACATCAAATTTTTGAAAAGCATTATGGGTATACCATATTCCAATATGTTACTACCCTATTTACTTTAAATACCCCATGTATTACACAGATAAGCCTAAATAACATAATGCATTCTGGGGATTGGGGAATTAATATAACTAACTTTTTCGATCCAGTATCTGATCAAAAAACAGCAATAAATATTACTAAAGAAGTTTGTCGAGATATAGATTCTTTGAAACAATGGGCATTAAATACTATTAATAATCCATTTGATTATGAAGAAATATTAGCAACACCATTGTTTAAATCAAATGAAAAAATATATCCTTTTTCTCCAAGTTATATGGGAATGGCCATATTTGATGGACTTTCTTTTAAACTCAATAATTGTTGTCGGAAAGAAAAAAAGGAATTCTTCCCCTTTTTCGGAAGACTTTTTGAATCATATGTTTCTGCAATTTTAGAGAAGGCAATAAATGAAGCGGAAATTGAAGAATATAAATATATAGAAGAATTTAAATTTGGAAATGAAAATAAAGATTCTTCGGATGCATATATTTTATTAGGTAAATCACTACTTATAATAGAGTGCAAAAGTGGCAGAATACGAAAAGAAACAAAAATCCTAGCAGATCAGACTACTTCTAGTGATGCATTTCAAAAGTATGTACTTGGTCCAATAAAACAAGCAAATGATGCTTTTGAGGCAATTTTAAATACACCGAAAAATAATATATTCGATAATGTAAAAAATGTTTATATTTTATCTGTTTCTATGCAAGCTTTTCCTAGAATACCTAAGTATCATAAATCACTAAAAGAAGAAAAATATGTTAATTCATTAAATTCAAAAGTTAAGTTTGTAGATTATATTGGATTATCAGATTTAGAATTATTAGCGTATATTATTAGTAAACATAATAAATCTATATTTAAGTTATTAACCAATAAAAAGAAAAATGACGACTATCTTCCCTTTTCACATTATTACTATAAAGAATATGGGGGAATTAAGAGAATTGATTATTTAACAAAAGTACTAGAACCGTTGTTTGAAGGAATGAGAGAAATATTATTTCATAAGGAGTAAATTATCAATTAAAATTGTATTTAATGTAAAATTAGACAAATTTAGACAAATTAGTACATTGATTATAAAACTTCAATGTACTGCTTTAAAGTTTGAGGTGAAAAATTTGAGCGATCGAGAAAAACAAGTGTATCAAGGACGTGTAGAACGTCACAAAGAAAAAATGCCCTGGTATATCGTTGAATATATTGAAGAGAAAACGAACCTCTCCCCTGCTACTTTGTATGGATATTTAATTGAATATGAAATGTTTTTACAGTGGTTAATCTCTTCTCGTCTTGCTGTCGCAGATGGAAATGTTGTAACGAAAATACATGAGGTACCAATTGAAACGTTGGAACACCTTCCTCTTAAACAAGTAAAAAGGTTTAAGAGTTATTTAGAGAGACAAGGTAATAAAACAAAGGCAGTTATACGGACATTTTCAGCTCTAAAGTCATTATTTAACTACCTAACAAGCAACACCGAAGATGATAATGGAGAATGTTACTTTTATAGAAATGTTATGGCCAAAATGGAAATTCATAAAGAAAAAATTGATGCTGCAGCGAGAGCAAAAGAAATTTCAGAAGTTATTTTTCACAATAATGATGACATTAAATTTATGCGCTTTTTATCTAATGAATATGAGCAAATGCTGCAGGAAAATGCTCCTGGTAAGTTAAGATTCTTCAAACGCGATAGAGAACGTGATATTGCTATTCTAAGTTTAATCTTAGGTACAGGCCTTCGGGTATCTGAAGCAGCTAGTTTAACTATTTCTAGTATTAATTTTCGTACTCGTTACATTAAAGTTGTTCGAAAAGGAGATAAAAAATCATCTATTTTGGCTACACAAACTGCCCTAGATGATGTTCAAGAGTATCTAAAAGTCCGTACTGTGCGTTACAAATGTCCTGATGATGAAGACATTCTATTTGTAACGAATTATAAAGGCTCGTATGCGCAGATTTCTGTTAATGCTATACAAAAACTCACAGAGAAATATACTAGAGCATTTGACGAAAAAAAGAGCCCGCATAAGTTGCGTCATACATACGCAACTAATCATTACAACGAAAATAAAGATCTTGTTCTCTTAGCAAACCAAATGGGACATAATTCAATCGAAACAACATCTTTGTATACAAATATCGATGATTCCAAGCGTCGTGAAGCTATTGAACGTTTGGAAAGACGTCAATTAGAGGAAGGTAATGAAGCTGATAGATAATGTAAATCTCCCATTCTAAAATTCATAATTTTTAAACCTCCATGTCTTTTTATATGTAAAGACATGGAGGTCTTTTATTAATGTTATAAACATATATACAAATTAATTATTTGATTTTACATTATTTCTATATTCTTGTTCTGATGAATTTTGCTGTTGATAAAATATTGCTGAATCTACATCTACTTGTACTAATTTAAACTTTTGTGCATTTGTCCCATTTCTTTCGTATACCTGAATATTAGTGTTGTTGCTTATATTTGCACCGGAAACATCTAATACCAGATTGGAATTTTT
>NZ_NJGF01000095.1:0-3730 GCF_002209985.1 Bacillus sp. K2I17 | reverse complement strand
TGTTCCTGTTTCCCAATCATCTTGAAAATCAGCTGCGCTTTCTACTTCAGCTAAAAAATAATATCCAGGAATTGTATCATCGTAGAGCTTTCTTCTTCCGCTTGTATTCATCAGCCAATTAATCAATTTTGTTTTTTCAACTTGCATAGCCTGTGGAGTGTAATTACCTTGTTTCAAAACATTAAATTGATATTTCAATTGTCTTGAACTATAGGTTTGTGAACCGTATAAATTACTAAAGTCATACTCTACATTCGAGAAGGGAACTTGAACAATTATCTTTTCTTTTGATGGAAAGCCAATATCCCTTTCAGCTGGCATAGTATAACCCATGTCATTATATGAATGTTTCCCATCAAATTTAATACCATATAGCATCTATGCCAGCCCCCTTTCAATTTTTCTAATCCGTACGCCACCTTCATGATCTGTATAATCTCCGGTGATTTGAGCAAACGTTCTTCCATCCACTTGTAGAATGATGGGACGATCATTACTTTGCTGTGGCATCGTAGATGCAATTCCTTTTCCAATGGCACCTAGTGTCTTTTCATTCAAGGGTAAAACACCCTCTGGACCCGCTTCACCAGCACCTTGTAAATTACCGCCATTCATTCCGAAAATAGTTGGACGAGTAAAGATACCGCCTTTTGCACGCCAGTCAATACCAATACCTGATGGATATTCAATATCTTTTCCCAAAACATTTTTATGACTAGTCTGCAGACTAAAGTGTGGCATTTTAGGCATTTCAGGTTTAGGAATTTTCAACTTCAAATTATCAAAGAATCCTTTGATTTTATCGATAAATCCTTTTACACCATCAACCGCTTCTCTTATTGGGTCCATAATAAATCGTTTTGCCGCTTCAAATTTTTCTTGTGCAGCATTCTTCACAGCATCAAATTTTTCTTTCGCTGAATTATATAAATCAGTAAATTTTTGTTTAGTTGAATTATAGGCTTCAGTTACTGGATTAATCACATATTGTTTCACTAAATTCCAAGCCGCAAGCGTGTAGGATTTTATAGATTCCCAGTTTGATAATATCCAATTAGCTAAATCCCCAAGTTTTTGCTTTGTCCAATTCCACAATTCCTGAACTGGTTGAATGACATACTGTTTTACCAAATTCCATGCTGCAAGTGTATAAGATTTCACTGTTTCCCACTGTGAATTTAACCAGGAAACTAGCTCCCCGAGTTGAGATTTACACCAGTTATACGCTTCAACCATCGGATCAATAATATATTTACTAATGGCAGCCCAGGCAATTTGAGTTCCTGCTTGTATCAATAACCACCCTGCTTCTAAAACCGTAGAAATCAAAGAAATAATTGGATCTAAAACCGTGAGTATCGTATTCCACGTATCTTGCCAAGCCTGAGTCAATGACCCCCACAATTCAGATGCTGTTTCGACAAGTGACGACCACCAAGATGACGCTGTTTCGACAATTCCGGACCACAAATCACTAAAGAATTGACCTATTGGGTCAAAAAAGCTATGCATCATTTCAATAAATGAAGACCAGGCACCTGCAAAATACTCAACTGTAGCAGACCATCCATCACTACATACCTGAACTAAACCAGACCACAATTCACCAAACCAATCTTTAAATTGCGACCACTTTTCGGAGAGCCAATCAGTTATCTGTCCCCAATTCTGTATGGCCCAAATAACACCTGCTATTACCGCGGCAAGACCAGCAATAACTGCAATAACAACCCCTATTGTTGTGCCTAATACCCCAACTGATACTACAACCGCTGCAATGATGGGTGCTAAAGTACCTACTACAGCTATTAATCCAGCAAAAATATAAACAAAATTTTGAACTGGTCCCGGTAATTTAGTGAACCAATCAACTACAGATTTAATTCCATTGACCAATGGTGGTAAGACAGCTTTAGTTAACTCAGCTAGTTTCTTTCCAACGGGCTCAAAAGCTGCTTGTGTTTCTCTTAATGCTTTTTGGAACTGCTGACCCAGTGATTCTTCTTGAAGCTTTTTCATTTCCTCCATACGGCCATTTACATCACCTAGACCACCATTTACATCATTTAAGCTTAGAACAGCATCTGCGCCCATGTCTTCCCATTTAGTACCGAATAAAGCAACACCAATCTGGTTTGCTTTTACTTTGTCATCCATCTTTTGAAGGTCACCTAACACAGCATTAAATACATCGGCTGCTGTGCCTTTACCTTGATTAAATGACTCCCATACTTTTTGAGTGTCTTCTGATAAATCACCAAACCCATCAGATACACCCTTAGATCCATCTTGTACACGAATACCGAATTCCTTTACAAGGTCATTGATGTAATCAAGATTGTACGAACCATTTTTAGTCCCATTCGCAAGAATGGTGAACATCTCGTCCACGCTGAAACCAGCTTGCTTGAATAAAGGAGCGTATTCACTCAAGTTATCGAATAATTCATCTGAATAGTTCAACCCCTCTTGCGCACCTGCTGCAAGATAGTTAAAAGCTTCTTGTGTAGATAGACCAAACTGAGACATTAATTGTCCTGCACCACGAGTTGCTTCGTTTAAGTCCACATCATAAACCTTTGCTAAGGTTAAAATATTTTCAGACGCACCCTGTAGCTCTTCATGTGGAACGTCACGCATATTTTGATAGACCTTTATAAGTGCTGTATCAACTTCTTCAAGACTTTCACCAAATCCCTTTTTCCAAGCGTCCTTTGAAATCTTACCAAGATTCTCTGCACCTTTTTGAGTTAATCCTAATGAAGATTGTATTTTCCTTTGAGACCTATCGAAATCTATTGCTATACCAACAGTTGCTTTACCAAGTTCAATTAACTGTTGAGACATTCCTTGAAGCATTTGAGTAGCTTCCATCATGTTGTGCAGGTCCAATTTCTTACCTAGTTGCTCCATACCATCTGCAGCTTGATCTCCACTTCGACCAACACTCTGTAATGAATTCTCAAATTGTTTCAAGGTAGTTTTCGCTTGGTTTAACTTCGTTTCAAGCTGCTGAACCTCTGTGGAATTCTCGCCATATACCCGCTTTGCTGCACTTAATTGTTGTTCTAAATTGTGGACGACTCTATCGGTCATTTCCATCTGCTGACGTAACTGTTTCTGCGCTAATTCCAACTTATCCGCTTCACTAGCATTTTGACCTAGTTCAGCATTTTGAAGTTTAAATGAGCTTGTCAGTTTCTTTTGTTCTGCTTCAAGTTTCTTAGAGTTCTCTTGTAAATCAAGTAACGTACCACGTGCTTCTCTCGCTTCAATTGCTTGCTCTGAAAGACCTTCATTCACTCTTTTCATTGCGGTATTAAGAGAAGTTTCAGCACGTTCTGCATCAAGTAATTTACCGTACATTTTATTAAGTTGTTCGGCTGTTGTATTTGTATCTTTAGACATTGCTTGATATTCGGAACGTAACATAGCTGTACGTTTTTTAGCAGCTTCCATTTGAATCTCTAACTTTTTCTTTTCGGCTGCTAATTTATCGGTCGCTGTTGCATCTTGGCCCATTGCGGCAATATGATTTTTATATTCCTTTGCTGCATTATTCATGACCATGTTAATTTGCTTTAATGTCTGAGCATACTGTACTTGTCCGTCCATTTTAAAATTAAGAACGACGTTTCTTTCTTTATTATTCCCTGCCATTTTCTCACCTCATTTCTTAATAAAATGGAGTTTGATCTAACGTGTAGATTTGTTTTGGTTTCTGTTCATT
>NZ_NJGF01000094.1:0-3801 GCF_002209985.1 Bacillus sp. K2I17 | reverse complement strand
ACCGTGTCCGCCTTGCCAACCACCGTGTCCGCCTTGCCAACCACCGTGTCCACCCGGCCAACCACCGTGTCCGCCTTGCCAACCACCGTGTCCGCCTTGCCAACCACCGTGTCCACCCGGCCAACCACCATGTCCACCTTGCCACCAGCCTGCATAGCCTTGTCTCTGTGAGTTCATTCCTTCGCATCCCTTCTTATTAAAAACTCAAATACTGCAACTGGGTATTCTCTAAATATAATTATGTATCCCAAAAATAAATGTATCCGCAAACATCTCGATTATTGGTAAAGTAATTATCTAATAAAAAAAGCATTTATCATTGCAAAACTAAGCTCTATTGTTTTTTACTTTTCCTAAAACAATTTTTGCTATTTCGTTAGCATATTTTTTAGAGTCAAATCCATCATAGTTACTTAGTATTGCTACAGACAAATATTCCTTTTGAAACCGCATAAAGGGGTACCATCACATGCCCGTCAAGCTAAGATTTTAAAATAACCCCAAAACGAAAAAATGAGCTTTTTTGTCACAAGTTAGCACAAAATTTCGTTTTGTGGTGACTTGTTTTCTTAAGTTGATGGCGATGGGGTCACCATATCAAAAAAAGAAAATTGTACGTTTAGACATATTTTAGATACAAAATAACCGATTCCTTATATGTTAAGGAACCGGTTATTTATTTTCCTACTGTTTTAGGGAGTTTTTTCTTGTAATGATCTTTTATTTATGATTTAAGGTTATAAACTTAAATCATAAATAAAAGATAGAGTAAAAACTGTATAAGAAATAAATGTAACGAAAACAAGAAAACATATAAACTGAGCATTAGATACATATTGTTCTATTCTTTTTTTCATTTTAATTAGTTTTATTTATCAAATGTGAAGTATCAATTTGAAATTGACCTTTCCAAGATCCAATTACTTTTCCAATTCTATTTATATTTACATCTAAAGTAAGGGGCTGTTTAAACTCATCTCTTCCTTCATTAACTATAACAAATGTAGAAACACCTTCGGGTCTATCATTATCACGAATACCTATATCATTTAATTTTTTACCTGCTGCCATAAGTTCAAAAGGAAGATGATCATCTGAATCATGGATAAATGATAGTCTCCCATCATTTTTAATCTCAGGGTTTTCCTCTTGTTGCCCATTAATTTTACCATCACTTGCGAGCTCTAATCCTGATGTATCAAATTCAAATGGTACTAAACTTCCGTCAGCTTTTTCCATTCTATAATGAACTGATATACGTAAATCTGATATATATAATTCTTTGAGATGTACAGTAATACCTTGATCTGTAATTTTTTCATCAATAGGAATATATTTACCATTCTTCATCATATCTTGTGTGACACCATTTTCATCTGTTATTCCTTCATTTACAACTTTATCATTTGTAATTGCATCAGAAAAATATGAGGCAACATTTGTAGCCGCCACTTGTACTTGTGGAATCATTGCTGTTGTGAAAAGTGCTCCTGCAGCTACTGCTGTATAAATGAAACGTTTTGATTTTTTACTCATGTTTGTAAATAGTCCCTTCTTCTGTTGTTTTTTATGATTTATATTAGAAACATTGTCTAGCTTGGAACGACTTTCAAATGTTTTCCATGCTTGTTCTACATCAATTTTGATTTCTTGTGGTGAATTTGAAGATTCTCCATCTAGCATTATGTTTTCCCAGTTGTTTAATTTACTGATTTCTACTAATAAATCTTGGCATGCTTCACATGTATCTAGGTGCTTTGTGAATTCCTTTCTTGTATCATGAGAAAGTTCTCCATCAATATATGTTTGAATAAATCCGATATCATAACATTTCATTTGTTACGCCTCCTCTATTTGTTTATAAATCTTGCGGAATTTCATTTTGGCTCGGACTAATAATGTTCCAATAGAAGATATTTCAGTTTGAAGTATTTCTGCAATTTCTTTATATTGAAAACCAGAGAATTTCATTAGTAAAAGGGTTCGTTCTCGATCATTCATTTTATTTAGTATTGTTTGGACCTTTGTAATTTCTTCTTTTCTTATCCAATCATCGTCTAATGATGAAACATTTTGTACTTCATGGTATTGTATTTCTTTATCAATCTTCGCTTGATACCTTTTTTCAGATCGCAAATGATTATAAGCTACATAGGTAGAAGATTTAATCAACCATCCCGGTATGTTTTCAATTACTTTCCAATCGCTACGATATAATTGTAAAAATACTTCTTGTGCTAACTCTTCAGCGATAGATTGATTTTTAACAATCCATATGATCTGTTTTAAAGCGTAAGCATAGTACTGCTTAAATAAATCTTCAAAATTCATATCAGAAGCAGGACTTTCTTCATTTTCTATTGTTAACATGTTAGTTTAAACCTCACTTTCAATTTGATGCCTATATTATAGAGAAACCAGAAAAACGGATTTTGTGACAGTTTTTCTGATTATTTTTTTATTATGTACTAAAAAAGCATTCATCTTATTAAAAGATAAATGCCAAAAGGGATATGAAAACATAAAACTATAATTATAACTTTTGCAGTAGTTTTCTATTAATGTAAAAGAAAACAGTTAGTTTGTTGTTTTTTCATTTTTTGTATGGTGGATAGTTTTTCTTCTGTTTCTATTGGTTTATTTTGATTCAAATTATCCCTCTCCCATTTTATTACGTACATCTTCTCAGAATTGTTCTTATTAACTGTAAAATAATTGCATAGCTACTATTGAGTCTAATACTTTATTTTAATAAAAACTATTTTATAATATGAAACCTCATGATTAGTCTACATTTTAATATTCAATAAATTAGAAAGATGAGGGATAAGGAACACTTTTAAATTAACTAGGTTTAGTCTAATACATTTTTTTAATGGGAACAAGAATGTGAGGAATCCCCAGAACGAAAATCTTATCGTTCTGGGGATATCCTTTAATTTTAACTTGATAGACATAGGTAAGACTCTTAATTTAGTAATTTGCGTAGTACAAGCCGTAACCAAATCTATTGATCTGACATACCATATGAAGGTAACTTTAAATCGATAAAAAAGTTGTAAAGGAGGTGAATATAAAGTGGCATCATTTGAAATTGGAGCAAGATCTCTTTTCAATTTTCGAAACCAACGTTTTTTCTTATTAGTTGAAGATGAAATTACAATTCCAGATAAAGGTGTAGAAATTGATCCAGTTAATATCTACGAAATTGACGAGCAAACTTTCAATCTTATCAGAGATGAAGGTGATACACCTATAATTGTACCAAGTGATGAATTTCCAACTGTACCACCTGGATTTAAATTAGAACGAAAATGTATTTTTACAGTCGATAATGCATACTTTGTAATCTATGATTTAGAAAATGGAACTGATAACAACGTCCTATTAAGAATCAGTGCAGCTTTATTTAACTCATTGAAAAATTCCGGTGTTCGTGAATGTGTACCTCAAAATTTCATTTAAGAACATAATTTGATTAAACCTCAAATGGAATACCCTTTGAACAATTTAACCCTTCGTAGTTTTCTACGAAGGGTTAAATTGTTATGTAAAAAGTTTTTTAAAATATTAGCAGTTTTTGGCGGTTCGGCAAATACAATTGCTAGTCCAAGTCAAGCAACCTAAGAAAAGCAAATGCCCAAAACGAGAAGATTAGCATCTCCAGGTGAAAATGTACAATTTTTTTTTGGGGGGCATTATGAAATTCTTAAGTTGATGGGCATGTGGCGCTAACCCATCGCTATCAAGCTAAGATTATACAATGTCAAGTATAGTAGAGATTATTTCTTTTTTCTAAAA
>NZ_NJGF01000093.1:0-3890 GCF_002209985.1 Bacillus sp. K2I17 | reverse complement strand
GTCAGACCTAATTGAAAATATTTGTTAATTTAGTTATAATAATGGTAATTAAAGATATCATTACCCACATACAAAAGGACAAACCTACGTATCCCTACCAGGGCGAGGTTTGTCCTTTTTTTATTGTAGTAAACTATTATCATTGGGAGGATTAAATATGGCTGTACTAAAAGGTACAACTTATATAGAAATGAATACCCATAACGAGATTAGATTTTTCAAAGGGATATTTTGGGGACTAGTCTTTGTAGTGCCTTTTTGGAGTATTATGATAGCCCTATTTATTTTGCTTTATAAATAATAATCAACATATCTAAAACACAAAGGGTTGTTTGTCCGTTTGCGTTTTGGATATGCCAGCAACCGTGCGTAGCAAAGGGCGGTAGAAGGTTTTAACCCTACTTTCTGTTATAATATACCCAAAGAAATTAGGTGATAATAATGAACGAGAAAATAAGTTTAGAAGAAACATTAGAAGCGTTTTCTGCTTATTTAACAGAAAAAGGACGAAAACAATCTACGATCCAACGTTATGCATACGATATTAAAGATTTTTATAAGTGGCTAAGAGCAAATAAGATACTGCTACATATCAAATCGTGGAGTGAATTATCTCCAGAAGACTATCAGGCGTATTTCTCTGAGTTAGAAAGCAAACGCAAATATTCCGAGAAAACAAGGCACAGAATATGGGTGGTTTTAAAGAAATTGAACATATTTTTAGGGATAGATAGTCCATTAGATGAGTTTCACCTCTCCTTAATTCCTGATCAATCACTAAGCGAAAAGGATTTTATTACCGAAGCGGAGGAAAATCATTTAAAACAAACGATACTCTCAACAAAGGGATTAACAGAAAGGCAAGCTAAATATCGCCCTCTTATTATGGATAGAAACGTTTGTATTATAAATTTAGTAGTAAACTATGGGTTGTCCTTGCAAGAGCTTGTATCGCTTAATATGAGCCATATACAGTTTGCTAGAAATACCTTAGTGGTACCTGGAGAAAATGGATTAACTAGGTCTGTCTCCTTAACTATGGAAGATACACAGCAGCTTTACAAATACTATAAAACCATTCCCGAACCTGTAAGACCTAAACAGTATACAGATAATCCTTTATTTATAGCATTTGATTTTAATCGGGGTACTTATCGTTGGGTGTACGAAAAGGATGCGCCAAAAGCTTTGTCTGAAGTTGCTGTGCAAAAAATGATACGACTTGAAGTAAAACGTGCGGGATTGAATAGACGTATCTCGGCGCAGCAAATGCGAAATGCCTTCATTATTCGTCTTATTAAGCAAGGGATAACAAAAGATGAATTGGTAAGCAGGATGGGGTTCAAAACTAAGATATCTTTAAAAAGATATTATCAATATTTACAGTGACCTATAAGTAGCCTTAGAAAAAAGTTTGATTAAAACTTTTTTCTAAACATTGCAACTTTATTTCAAATCTATACTAATCGTTAATTAAAAATTTGAAAGGTTGATTTGATTGGAAGGAAATATTTTTGGACAGAATCTTAGGAAGTTAAGAACACTAAAAGGAATTAATCTACACAAATTGGGTAACGAGTTAGGAGTAACAGGAAGTACGATATCTACTTGGGAATTAGGGAATAAAGAACCAAACTTTGATATGGTAAAAAAAATTGCGTTAGTACCGACTATTTGTTTAATCATCAAGTTTTAGATAACGAGGAACAAGAAAAAGCAGTTGTTACACAGTTGGCTCATAAATTGTACGGGAAATGCAAGGATTTTCTAGTATTCGAAGAGGAGCTACTCTCTTATATTAGTTATTTAGATTTCAAAAATAAATCCAAATATGTAGCATTAAAAAACATTGAAAATAAGAATGAAGAAAAGGATTCCAAATACAATGCATAACACAATATACATCAATGATCTTATCTTAAATGTATTAACTACTCTAAAATAAAAGCGATGGTGTCACACCATTAGAAATCAAGCAAATATTAGGTTTAAAAAGCCCTGAAACTCTCTATCCTTACATCGAATTCTACAAAGAATAAACTAATTAAAAGGAAAAATACAAATATTAAAGCGAACACTTCTAATACAGTTAAGATTAGAAGTGTTTTCATCTTTTAATGTACGCCAAGGATCAATCCTAATAGATTTAGTAGCCTTGTTTCGTAGGGGATAATCATGTATTTTCTTTTTTCTTCATTTTAAGTGTTATAAAACTTCTACAGGAGAATCTATCATTTTTATAACAGTTTTCATCATGAAACTATATTCTTTATTTGTTTTTGTATATTCAAGTAAATCGGCATATAGTAATTTTTTGAGCTCGATATCATCTGTAGTTTCATATAAAATTATAGTTGATTGTATAGAGTTTATATATGCCATTCTTCTTTCGCATAATTCTACTCTATCAAGCTCAAGGTTTTTAATTGTAGTTAGACCGCGTGTACTTCGTGCTAAAATTAATGGCCCTGAAAACATTATATCCTCTTCAGGATTATCAATATAAGGGTTTATCAATGGATTTTTTTGATTATAATAGTCACTTTTATTAATATTACATTTACCACAAGCTAAAGTTAAATTATCCCATTCGAAAATCCTATTTGGAAATATACTTTTTGGTAATATATGCTCGATATGTCCATGATCTGTAGCTGTAAAGGAACTTTCACAATAAGCACATTTACCCTTTGTTTCTTTTAAAAGTGCTTTTTTAATAATTGGGTGTGTATATTTACTTTTAAGACTATTAGGAGGTTTTGTTCCAGATTGAACAAATGTCATATATTGATTTATCCAATGTCCTCCTTTTGTTTTCAAGATGGTTGGTATTTCTTCTTTTTTTAAGTGTATCATTTAATATTACCCCTTTGTAAAACATCTAGTGCTTGGGGCATGTGTTCGCCAAGTCCCATTTCGTTTAATTCATTTTTTAAATTTGTATATGTTTTGGCTGTTAATTGAGTATCTCTATATTTTTTAAGTATTACATCAAGCTTTTCTTCAATCCAAATAGGGAATGTTACAGGAACACCTAATACATCTCTAAGTATTTCTAACGCATTAGCTGATTTATTATGGAAATCTAATTTGTAACTACAAACTCTTTTATTATCGTCATATTTTAGAGCGTATACATTTGAATTGATTACTGAATTAACAACAAATGGGCTATGGGTAGTGACGATAAATTGGGCATTTGGAAATGCTTTTATAAGGTTAGGTAAGATATTTCTTTGCATAGAAGGATGTAGATGATTTTCTATCTCATCTATTATTACAAGGAATGGACTCTCATTATCATACATGTAAATTTGCCAAGCTAAATCAATAATAGCCCCTATACCTCCAGAAACTGAATCAATCAAAAAATCGCCAGTATCCGTTTTTAAAATTACTTCCCCATCTTTAATGTTTATTTCGTTAAATCCTAAGGTTTCGGGTAATAATATCTTTAAAACCTCGATAAATCCTTTGAATACTCTATAAGACTCTTTATCTCCTGTAATATAATCATTATCTTGTCCAAACAAAGCTAAGGACATCAAAGAACAATTGGATCAAATTTTTGGCTATATGAAAAATGGGCGACTCATGATTACTACAGATAAAATTGAACCTCATGAGGGACATGTAAATTGGGCAAGAGGCCAAACTGCGGAAGTAGTGAAACAAGAAATTAGAAATGATGCGAATATAGTAATGGAAAATGAGAAATTTAGGGTTATTTAATTAATTACAGCTGGTATAAATGTCAACTATCAACATTAAGGTTCCCTACTTATTATTATTCTATTTAATCAAAAAAGACATTGAACTGATATTATTGATATTATCCCCTTAAGGTAGACAGTGTAAAAAGACCATGAACAAACATGGATGTTACACTT
>NZ_NJGF01000092.1:0-3994 GCF_002209985.1 Bacillus sp. K2I17 | reverse complement strand
AATGAACAGAAACCAAAACAAATCTACACGTTAGATCAAACTCCATTTTATTAAGAAATGAGGTGAAAAAATGACAGGAAATAGTAAAGAAAGAAACGTCGTTCTTAATTTTAAAATGGATGGACAAGTTCAGTATGCACAGACATTAAAGCAGATTAACATGGTCATGAACAACGCAGCAAAGGAATATAAGAACCACATTGCCGCTATGGGACAAGATGCAACTGCAACGGATAAATTAGCAGCGGAAAAGAAAAAGCTAGAAATTCAAATGGAAGCAGCTAAGAAGCGTACATCGATGTTGCGTTCTGAATACCAAGCGATGGCTAAAGATACTAATACAACAGCTGAACAGCTAAATAAAATGTATGGTAAATTGCTCGATGCAGAACGTGCTGAAACAACCCTTAATACTGCAATGAAAAGAGTAAACGAAGGTCTTTCAGAGCAAGCAATTGAAGCGAGAGAAGCGCGTGGCACTTTAGGTGATTTACAAGAGGATTCTAAGAAGTTAGAAGCAGAACAAAAGCGCCTGACAAGTTCATTCAAACTCCAAAATGCTGAATTAGGTGCAAATGCTAGTGAAGCAGATAAGTTGGAATTAGCCCAAAAACAACTACGTCAGCAAATGGAAATGACCGATAGAGTCGTCCACAATTTAGAGCAACAATTAAGCGCAGCAAAGCGTGTGTATGGTGAGAATTCCACAGAAGTGCAACAACTTGAAATGAAATTAAATCAAGCTAAAATTACATTGAAACAATTTGTGAATTCATTACAAAGTGCAGGAAGAAGTGGAGATCAAGCTGCAGCCGGTATGGAGCAACTTGGTAAGAAGTTAGATTTGCATAACATGATGGAAGCTACTCAAATGCTAGAGGGAATGACCCAACAATTAATTAAACTTGGTAAAGCAACAGTGGGTATAGCAATAGATTTTGATAGATCGCAAAGGAAAATACAAGCTTCATTAGGGTTAACTCAAAAAGGTGCAGAGAATCTCGGTAAGATTTCGAAAGACGTGTGGAAAAAGGGATTTGGTGAAAGTCTTGAAGAGGTCGATAATTCACTGATCAAGGTCTATCAAAATATGCGTGATGTCCCACATGAAGAACTACAAGGGGCATCAGAGAACGTGTTAACACTTGCAAAACTCTATGATGTGGATTTGAATGAAGCTACTCGTGGTGCAGGGCAATTAATGTCACAGTTTGGTTTATCCACACAAGAAACTTTTGATTTACTTGCTGCAGGTGCTCAAAGTAGTCTGAATTATTCTGATGAGTTATTTGATAATCTTGCTGAATATGCTCCGTTATTCAAACAAGCAGGTTTTAACGCTGATGAAATGTTTGCCATTCTTGCGAATGGAACTGCAAATGGAGCTTATAACTTAGATTATATCAATGATTTCGTGAAGGAGTTTGGTATCACAGTACAAGAAGATTCGAAAAGTAATACCGAAGCATTTGGTCAATTATCGAAGTCGACACAAGAACTTTGGGAGAGTTTTAAGGCGGGGAAAGCACCAGCGGCAGATGTGTTCAATGCTGTTATAGATGAATTGAAAACAATGGACGACCAGGTATTAGCGACACAAATCGGTGTAGCTCTTTTTGGTCCGAAATTCGAAGATTTGGGGAATAAAGTTGTATATAGTTTGAATGATGTAAACGGTGGTCTTGGTGACGTTAAAGGCTCTATGGAAGAAATGAAAAAGATTCAAGAAGAATCACTTGGTCAACAATTCCAAAAAGCATTAAGAGAAACACAAGCTGCATTAGAACCAGTTGGCAAGAAACTCACTGAATTAGCTAAAGATATTTTACCGCCATTAGTAGAAGGGGTTAAATCTGTAATTGAGTGGTTTACAAATCTACCGGAACCGATTCAAAATTTTGTTTATGTTTTTGCCGGATTAGTAGCAGTAGTAGGCATTTTGGCGCCTATCATTGCAGCGGTTGTAGTATCGGTTGGTGTATTAGGTACAACGCTTGGAGTTGTCATGCTTGTTATCGCTGGATTAGCTGCTGTAATAGCGGGCGTTATTTGGGCTATACAAAACTGGGGTGCCATAACCGACTGGCTTTCTAAAAAGTGGTCGCAATTTAAAGATTGGTTTGGTGATTTGTGGTCTGATATAGTCCAGGCTTGTAGTGATGGGTGGGATTCCACAGTTGCGTACTTCTCAGAATCTTGGTCATCCTTTGTCGAAATGATGCATGAATTTTTCGATCCAATAGGTCAGTTCTTTAGCGATTTGTGGAAGGATATAGGTCAGGCATGTAGTGATGCATGGAATTCTACTGTTGAATTCTTTTCTGAATCTTGGTCTTCATTTACAGAAATGATGCATAGTTTCTTTGACCCAATAGGTCAATTTTTTAGTGATTTATGGTCTGGAATTGTCGAAACAGCATCTTCTTTTTGGTCGTTCCTGGTCGAAACGTCTTCCGAATTATGGGGAACACTCGTACAAGCTTGGCAAGAAACATGGGATACGATACTCACAGTTTTAGACCCAATTATTTCCTTGATTTCTACAGTTCTTGAAGCAGGGTGGCTATTAATACAAGCAGGTGCACAAATTGCTTGGGCTGTAATAGCTCAATATATTATCCAGCCGATTCAAGAAGCATATAACTGGGTGACTCAAAAAATTGGTGAGTTGGTCAACTGGCTAAGTCAACAATGGGAATTTGCGAAGTTAGCCGCGCAAATTGGCTGGTCTTTATTTAAACAATATATTATTCAACCAGTCCAGGAAACTTGGACTTTAGTAAAAGAAAAATTCACCGATTTAGTAAATTGGTTAGGTCAGCAGTGGGAAACAGCGAAATCTTATACACTCGCAGCATGGAATTTAGTAAAACAGTATGTGATCCAACCGGTTCAAGAATTGTGGAATACAACGAAGCAAAAACTTGCAGATTTAGCTAACTGGATATTATCAAATTGGGAATCTATAAAATCCTACACGCTTACGGCTTGGAATTTGGTGAAGCAATATGTAATTAATCCAGTAACTGAAGCTTATAACTCAGCTAAACAAAAATTTACTGATTTATATAATTCAGCGAAAGAAAAGTTTGATTCTGTGAAGAATGCGGCACAAGAAAAATTTGAAGCGGCAAAACGGTTTATTATGGATCCGATAAGAGAAGCGGTTGATGGGGTGAAGGGATTCATTGATAAAATCAAAGGATTCTTTGATAATTTGAAATTGAAAATCCCTAAACCTGAAATGCCAAAGCTTCCACATTTCAGTCTGCAGACTAGTTCTAAAACAATTGCAGGTAAAGAAATCTCTTATCCATCTGGTATTAATGTGGATTGGCGTGCTAAAGGCGGTATTTTCACACGTCCAACTATTTTCGGAATGAATGGTGGCAACTTACAAGGGGCAGGAGAAGCTGGACCAGAAGGTGTTTTACCTTTAAATGAAAAAACGCTTGGACAGATTGGGAAAGGAATTGCATCTACGATGCCACAGCAAAGTAATGATCGTCCAATCATTCTACAAGTGGATGGAAGAACGTTTGCTCAAATCACTGGTGATTACACAGATCATGAAGGTGGAGTAAGAATCAGAAAAATTGAAAGGGGGCTGGCATAGATGCTATATGGTATTAAATTTGATGGAAAACATTCATACAATGACATGGGTTATACTATGCCAGCTGAAAGAGATATTGGTTTTCCTTCTAAAGAAAAGATAATTGTTCAAGTTCCCTTCTCGAATGTAGAATATGACTTTAGTAATTTATACGGTTCACAAACCTATAGTTCAAGACAATTGAAATATCAATTTAATGTTTTGAAACAAGGTAACTATACGCCACATGCTATGCAAGTTGAAAAAACAAAACTGATTAATTGAGTAATGAATACAAGCGGAAGAAGAAAGCTCTATGATGATACAATTCCAGGATATTATTTTTTAGCTGAAGTAGAAAGCGCAGCTGATTTTCAAGATGATTGGGAAACAGGAACA
>NZ_NJGF01000091.1:0-4089 GCF_002209985.1 Bacillus sp. K2I17 | reverse complement strand
TTCCCCATCTTTTTCACCTCCGTTCTACAAATTCAGAAATATATGCCAAAAGACTATAAAATATACTAATTTTGATTATATCAAAACGAATTTTGTAAAAATGTGCCCTTTAAGAGAGCATTTTAAAAAAAGCAACACCTTATGAGCCTTAGAGTCACAAGGGATTGAAAAAAAGTTTAAAAAAACTTTTGGTACGCGACTTGGGAAGGAGTGTTGCTCTTTTTTTGTATGATGCTATTTATTGAGAATAGGACAAATCCTTTAATAACAATACTTTATAGGTATTTCAATAAAATGTAGGTACGCAACTCGGGAAAGATGTTGCTTCTTTTTTTGGAAAATGGGTACGCGACTTGGGAAAGATTTTTTGTAAAATATATAGATAATTTTTGGTTAGATATCTTGAATTGCCTGATATAAAAGCGTTTGTAGATAATTTTGTTAGTAAGATAGGTACGCGACCTGGGAAAAACGTTGCTCTTTTTAGGCTTGAAATTAAATAATATAAATATTTGGTGTTGCTTGTTGAGAGAAATAAGTACGCAACACGGGAAAAACGTTGCTTGTTTTACTGGAAGAGTACGCGACGTGGGAAAGGTGTTGCTTGTTTTGCACTAAGAGTACGCAACATGGGAAAGGTGTTGCATGTTTCTTATTGAAAAAGGAAGATAAAAAGAGAAGGCACTCGAAATGAGGGGTCACTGTTTTGCTAATAGATTAGCGCTGGACTAGGATGACGGTGGTCATGCATAGCGTTCCATTTAGAAGTGGCGGTTCTTTATATGTTAAAATTAAGAAATAACGATATGAATATTTGCATTTGATTTAACAGTTAGTTTTTTCAATAATAAAAATATGGAGATAAAACATTCTACTAATAAAAGGTAATATTTTACCTTTTTAAAATATCAAATCTTTTCTGTATATACATATATTTATACAGATGGATTAATCGACGTTATTTGAAAAAAATTCATTTGAATGATACACCTTACATTTTGGAGGGGACAAGCAAAAATGGGGAATAAAGAGAAAAAGCCTAGCGAGTCAGAATAAAAAACTAATTAAAATAAAATTTCATACAATTCGAAAGAGTTTGCAAAAATTCTCTAATATGGTTTATACTGTAATTGGAGTGATTAATAACCAAATAGTTAATGGATAGTTAATGTTGTGTATTAATTTAATAAGTTATATTTAAGGTTATTAAACATATTACTCCTCAACCCATGCTTCATTCTGAATATACAGTGGGGAAAATATAATTTGAAAGTTTGAGGTGCTCTTATGCTAACAACAGTTTCTAATAAGACAAGCAGTTTTGACGTAGAACAAAATGTACATGAATTCGAATCAAATGGATACATTCAAATCGCTAATGATATTTTTTTACAAGATCAAGAAGATCAGGCATTACTAACGAAAGCACAGTTAGACTACTACAGCTTACAAAACGACGCATATGGCGAATGTCGCGCTAGAGCCTATTCAAGATATATAAAATACGCTGGTTCTTCAGATTATGTTCTAGATACAGACAATGGATATTTCCAATCTGAAGAATATAATTATGACGATGGTGGGAAAATTAGAAATTTCAACAGTATAACAGATGAATTTTTACATAACTCATTAATTGAGAAAATTGTTCGCTTTGATAGTGAATTTGCATTTAATACAAACATACTTGATACAAGTAAGGATATAATTATAGGTTTACATCAAGTAAGATATAAGGCAACGAGAGAAAACCCTTCTTTTAGCTCTCCAATTTGGCTACATAAGGATGATGAGCCGATTGTCTTTTTACATCTCATGAATTTAAGTAATACAGCTCTTGGCGGAGACAATCTAATTGCAAACAGCCCTAGGGAAATTAACAAGTTTATAAGTTTGAAGGATCCCCTAGAAACTTTAGTATTTGGACAAAAGGTATTCCACGCTGTAACACCACTAGGAACAGAGTGTAATACAGAAGCCGTACGTGACATTTTATTAGTAACGTTTTCTTATAAGGAGCCAAAATGATAAAAAATAAAACTATTATGATTTCAGGCGCCAACAGCGGTATAGGAAATGCTTGTATTGAATATTTTTTAGAAAAATCATTCAATGTAATAGCTCTTGATATTAATACAAATAAATTAGTAGACTATACAAAAACACATACGTCTTTTAAGTTAGTACAAATAGATTTAAGTAACAGCAATGAGATTAATAATCTTTTTATACAATTGGATACAGATACCCTTTGTCCCGACATACTTATAAACGCCGCTGGTATTAGGGAAATAACACCTGTATTAGAACTTTCTGATGATCTATTTAAAAAAGTAATAGATGTTAATTTAGTAGCACCCTTTATTCTTTCAAGGGAAGCTGCTAAGCGTTGGTACAAGTCTAAAACAAAAGGTTGCATAGTAAATATAGCATCTATTTCAGGATTAATGGCTGAACCTGAAAGAGCGGCTTATGTTGCATCAAAACATGCTCTAATTGGACTTACTAAACAGATGGCTATGGAGTTTGGTAAGCAAAACATACGAGTGAACAGTATTTCTCCCGGTGTCATTAGAACAGAGCTTACAGAAGAATATTTTAGTGATGAGCGTTTGGTATCCCTTATAAAAAGCAATCAATCCTTAGATACGTGGGGACTACCGCAGGATATTGTTTCGTGTATTGAATATTTAATTTCTGATCAGGCTCGCTTTGTTACAGGTTCCAACTTTGTCATAGATGGCGGTTGGACAGCTGGGAAGAATTTATAATTAAGTGTTTTTTGTAGATAAATTAAAAGCACCTGTCCTTTATAGAAGGTCGGTGCTTTTCTTACTAAAAATTAGATATTTAACGGGGGGATTAAATTGATTCAACAAAATTCTATTGAGAGAAAATCATTACCGGCTTTGAAGATGATAATATCAATGGTTATTTTCGGTTCAGTCGGCTTTTTTTCCGTACAAACAAATTTACCTTCATTTGAGTTGGTATTTGTACGATGCATTTTTGCTACAATATTTTTAAGTCTATGCTGGCTTATTACTGGACAGTACAAACATGATAAATGGGAACGAAAAGAAGTTATTCAAGTCTTGATATGTGGATTTTTCCTTGTATTTAATTGGGTATTTTTATTTAAAGCATTTGAAAATATGTCAGTCACAGTTGCAATATCAGTCTATCACCTTGCTCCAATAATTGTACTTATCATTGGAAGTATTGTTTTTAAAGAAAAATTAACAGTATTATCTGTTATCTCTATCATTATCTGCTTTGTAGGAGCGTTATTAATCGCTGGCATAAACAAAAACTTTTCTTTCGACTCGATAATGTCTTCTGGCATGGTTTGGGGACTTCTCGCAGCTCTGTTTTATGCATTTACAACTTTATTTGGAAAAGGTATTAAGAACATGAGTGCTTATGCAATGACCTTTTTGCAAACATTTTTAGGGATTTTTCTTCTAATACCCTTTATAGATTTTGATGCATTCCATGGACTGACTCAAAGTAATTGGACGTATATTATAGCAACCGGCCTTATCCATACAGGATTGGTATACTACTTATTCTTTGATAGCTTACGTGATTTATCAACAAAATTAATCTCGATATTAGTTTTTTTAGATCCAGCTGTAGCAATTTTATTGGACACGGTGCTTACAGGATTCCGACCAACTTTAATGCAAGTATCAGGGATTACTCTAATTTTTGTTGGTATGGCTCTAACTTTCAAAAAATCTAAAAATAAGACCCGAAAATTAAAAAAACAAACTATAGAAGACGACGCTGGTGTATTGTAAAATAATCAAATCATAAAAAAACACTTGCGACATAATTGGGGTAGCAGGACATGCCCATCAATCTAGTGAAAAGAAACACCCCAAAACAGTAAAAAATTTCTTTTTCTACAGGTGATTTCTTTGGAAATTCATCTTATTTTTTCTTAAGTTTATGAGGTATCTAACTATTTAGATATCTAATTATATATATTCTATTTATTTTAAATTTTACTATAATAATATAAAGAGTGGGAATGATTAATGAAGAAACAGTCTCAATATATGTATCATTTAATTATTAGCATAC
>NZ_NJGF01000090.1:0-4139 GCF_002209985.1 Bacillus sp. K2I17 | reverse complement strand
AAAAATGAACAATTGGTTAAAGAATGAAGATTCACAGTTATCATCAGAAAACGGTATGTTAATCGCCTTGGCGGTAATTATCGTATTAGTGATTGGGCCATTTGTATGGAAAGCAATTCAAGGTGGCTATGATACAATTCTAGCTCGATTCACAAAAGCATCAAAAAATGCAGATGTAGATTCTTGGAATTAAATATAAATTTAATAGTAAACATAGGGGGACTACTACTAGAAGTAGTTCCCTTTTTTAGAAAACATATTGTATGTAGATTCAGAAAAGGAGTGAAGAGAGTGTTTTTATATATTATAGGGTTACTACTAAGTTACATGATCCTAAATGTATTTACTGATTTGAAATATAGAAAAACGAAGAATGTATGGCATCTACTATTCTTAATTTTTGGGATAGGAATCACGTATTTTGCTGGAATAAGAACAGGGAAAGAGATTGCGATTGTGCTAGGCATGGCCTTAGCATGTGGTCTATTGTTAGAGACCTTTAAATTTTCTTCACCTGGTGATACAAAAATGCTTGTGGTGGTAGCTTTATATGTTAGCAATGTAGTAGAAGAATCGGCTGTGTTTACTGCAATTACACTAACAGCGTTCCATTTACTATTCTTTTGGATTGCTAGTGTGTATCGGTTAATTAAGATTTTAGGGTTTATAGGAGCAATTAAAGACCAATTAGAGCATGCTGCTTCTATATTTGGTGCAAAATTACCTAAGAAAGAAATACAGCTTATACAGAGCTTTCCGGGAGCATGTTCTATTTTATTAGGGGCACTAGTTTATGTTGCGTTTACAATATATTAAAACGGAGGTCGTGGTTTGAACAGTAGAATTATTCATCAAAGAGAAAAATATATTTACTTTACAATATTTGCGCTTATAGGGGTTCTTATTCTAAACATGTTTATTAATATGTTGTTCGTATTAGTATATCCTTTATTGGTTGGATTAATTGTACAGGTTATCTTACTACAGAAGATAAAAAAATCATTTTATCGGAATGGAAAAGAATTAACAGAACAGTTAAAACTAAAAAATATATTTTTGGTAGAATCAGATATTTTAGGAGATGAAGTAGGAACAGTCTATGAGGTGCATCAAATGCCTTTTGCACTTTCAAATGGACTTATCAATAAGGAGAATGGTTATAAAGTAGTAAAACAAGTGTATGAAAGAAAAGTAAAAGAAGATTTAACAAAAATTTCAAAGTGGCAAGTTACAACAAAGGCTAGGCTTGTTACAACAACACATCTTCTTTTATATACAATTTGGCAGAAAAATAGTACAGGTTATCAATTGAAAAAAATAGAGGATTGTATTGATCCGTATGCAAAGATGAACCGTGTACAATGGATGATTGCTTCATTCTGTACCACTGGTCGTATCAAGTACGATAAGAAACCAAAAGAGTGGGCAAGCTATGAATGGATTATTTTAAGATAAATAAAAAGATAGAAGAAAAAACTAAGTAGTTCAGTTATTGTAGGGAAACTTATTAATATGCTGTTTGTATTGGCATATCCTTTATACGAAAGAGAGTTAGAAGTGGCTATTTGAAGAATTTAATACTATTGTGTTTATTGACTACATTCTGTCTAAATATTGTAGGATGTTCTAATAATATGGGTACACTAAGGGAAAAGTCTAAAACTTCAAAACCTATGGAGTTTAAGCGAATTAACAAAGCATGGTACAAACATATGTAATAGTTTAAAAGAACTTGAAATGGTTAGTGGCTAAAGGTCATAAGGAACAATTAATTTGGCTGATAGCAGATGATGCAGATCGAGAGAGAAAATATAACGGAATTACATTCGAATTTAAGTAATTAAAAGATAAAAATGGTCTAGATTTAGACCGTTTTTTTGTAGATGTTTTTCATTGAAAAAACACACTAAGGTGCCTTCCTTTAACTAGCACCACTTTAACTTTAAAAATATGTATTGGAATTTCATCCGAATATTATTTTTCTCAATGGACAATCGGTATAATTCAGGGTTGTTTGTACTGTTTTTATGTTAAAATATTCTGGTTGTTATCTGTCTTATTTTAGGAGGTTGGGAGATTTGCTAAGGGCTTTTTATTTGGATTTTAGTTTCTATACAGAAAATATAAAAGTTTTAGAGTTATTAGGGAATCCTACTCGATTATCAATGGTTTGTAAATTGATTACATATGGATCTTTGTCAGTTTCTGATCTAAGTAAGAAAACAAAAATTACGGAAGATTTGATTGTACAACATTTTCGTAAATTAACTTCTGGAAATATTGTAATTAGTGAACGTATGGGGAAAAGGCTTTATTTTAGAATAAAAGATGGTAAAACAATTGAGATTATTAAGGTTTTAGGACTATTAAGTTAATTTTAATTACTTTATATATAAATGATACTTAAAGTTTTGTTAAGATTTAATCGTATACAAGTACAAGTGCAAAATCACATATAGTTTACCTTGGTAAATAGGTGGGTTATTTTATATTGGTGAGATTGTACTAATATGAAAGAATAAAGGTAACTGTATATTGTGAGGGCGATTGGTAATCCCTTCTTTCAATTTGGAAGAATAGGGATGGAATTCGTAAAAAATAAATGATATACCACTACCCTGAAGGTAGTAGGTATTAGAAGGGATGTTAGCGCATCTCTTCTTTTTATTATATACACAAGGTATTACTGTAATACTACTACAGAGATTATATTAAACATAAATAAAAAATTAATGAGCTTGTAATGGATATAATGCACAAGAGAAAAGACACCTTAAGGTGCCTTTACCAATAGTTTTTTAGCAGAAGCAACTGCAGCCAATAATAATCAACAAAATAAATAATACAACTAATAAAGCAAATCCTCCAGCAAAACCGCAGCCTTCGCTGCAACTACCACCATATCCCATAACAATAGTTCCTCCTTTAGATAAGAGAGGAAAACTAGGGTTCATTTCATCTAATTTAATGGGTTCACTTTACCTTATGTATTTAAGAATGAATTGAGCAGGTCCTTTTGAAAATAAAGAAAAGGTAAATTAAGGAACCTTTTTTGGAATTTCCTGTGTCATTAGCCCTTTTTACTACATATTTTAGTATAAATTGCTTTAGGGAGGGGGATTATTAATGGCATTGACTGTAAATGATATTTGTATCGATGTGTGTCTTAAAGTTACGATTACTCCTGGTGGTGGGGTAGAATCAGTTGTAAGTGATGGGGAAGAATGCGGATCTAGTCCAAGTATAGTAATTAATCCTGATGGCTCAATTGCTATTATATTACCATTAGTAGCTTGTTTCTCAATTACATTAAATGAAGACTTAGGTGTTGGAACGTCTTTAACAAGTTTGTCCTTTAAAACTTCTTAAGTGAGGTACTAATTTTATAATGTTACAGAGTAATGAAATTCTATTGAAAGATCTCCTTAAGCGCTTTTCTTTTTTTATGCTGCCCTTTTAGAGCTAGTGTGAGAAAGGAGTTTATACAAACAAGAAGTAAGGTTTCCATTTTAATTGAAAAAAATAGAACAGGTAGTTAGATTTTATCACGATTTTTTGTTGAATGAACATGCATTATTACATATCATTATAAATCCCTCTATTCTCCATTTGATAAAGTATATTAACAATATTGACAAGATTTAAATAAATATTTCTACAAATTCAAAATATTTACAAAAATAACAAAAGTGATACATTTAAGGTGCAGGTTATAAAAAATATTAAGGGGGATTTATTATGTTCAAGAAATTAGTAGTTGGAGCTTTAGCAACAGGTATTGCATTCACTGGGGGGATTGGAGCAGCTTCAGCAAGTACAGAAAATGGATCTAATACACCAAGTTCTGTAAAACAATTAGCAGGATGCTATCCAAAAGAAAACGGTAAGTATGTAAGAGAAGTGAAAAATTCTAACAAGATTTTTGATAATACTTTTACTGAAAAAGCTTGTGGCGGGACAGTATATTGGTATTTAAAAGAAATCAGATGGACACATGCTGATGGTGGGACATATATTGCTAAGTATGAAGGTTGGATTCAATAGTATGTTTATTTTAAAAGAAAGACACTTCCTGAAGTGACCCCTGTCAAGTAGACAGTATTCAAAAAACACAACTAAGCAACCTGAGTTCTATATTT
>NZ_NJGF01000089.1:0-4681 GCF_002209985.1 Bacillus sp. K2I17 | reverse complement strand
TTAAATAAGACGATTACTTGTACCGATGCTTTTCGTAATCAAAGAATGTTTAAGTTTGGTGATGTAATGGAAGTGGACTAAAGTGTAACTGGAATCCATATAAAGGTTTATGGCCAACCATGAATAAATAGTTGGCCATAATGATCTTAAAGATCCATATCTTTTAATCCGGGACTATGCTTATTTGACATTTGTTACTTAATACTTTAATGATTTTTTTACCAATTGATTGCTACCTTAAAATACAATTTTTTTGGAAATAACTATTTTTGATATGAGATGAAAATGGGGGTAATAGCTACTTAGAATTTAATAAAAAATTGTATCTTCAAGGTTTCAAAATGACTTTTATACAATCATCTTCACGATTATTAAAAATTTGATAACCGTAGCTCGCTTCTTCAAGGGGAATTTTGTGTGTAATAATCTCCTTTGGATCGAATTCTTTGTTTGTTATTTTTTCAAATAGTTCTGGCATAAAATGAATAACAGGTGCTTGTCCCATTTTAAGATTAATATTTCTAACCCAAAATGCCCCGAGTGGAAAAGCATTATAATTGCCGCCATAAACACCCGTCATTTGAACCGTTCCGTATTTTCTTACGGCTTTCGTAGCAATTTGAATAGGCCCGAGAGTTCCACCTTGTAATTTCAATTTTTGTTCCAGGAATTCTAGTGGCGATTTCTTCCCATCCATGCCCACGCAATCAATGACTACATCGGCACCGCCATGTGTGATTTCCTTTAAATGTTCTCCCATATCAGGAAATTTTGTAAACTCAAATACCTCAACATTGTTAATCTTTTTTGCATAATGTATCCGATAATCTAAGTAATCGACTGCGATTACGCGCTTAGCTCCTTGCATCCAAGCGAATTTTTGTGTCATTAATCCAACAGGGCCACAACCTAGGACGATAACAGTATCACCTGGCTTAACACCTGCGTTTATTACACTCCAATAGGCTGTTGGCAAAACATCGGATAAAAACAGTAGAGATTCATCTTCAAGCTCGCATGATTCTGGTATAACAAATGGAGTGAAATTTCCAAAAGGAACTTTTAAATATTCTGCTTGTCCGCCTGGATGGTTACCAAATTTCTCTGTATAACCAAAGTATCCACCAGAATCATAATGAGGATTGGAGTTATCACATTGGCTTTCCATTTCATGTTGGCAATAAAAACAATGTCCACAAGCAACGTTAAAGGGGATAACAACACGATCTCCTTTTTTTACTTTTGTAACATCTGGCCCAACTTCTTCAACAATGCCCATTGGCTCATGACCGATAATATACCCTTCAGGTAACGGCATGTTCCCTTGATATAAATGTAAATCAGAACCGCAAATAGCGGTTGAAGTAATTTTTACAATAATATCATCTTTTTTCTCTAACTTTGCATCATCCACTTGTTTAACTTGTACTTGGTTTGGTCCTTGATAGGTTACAGCTTTCATCACATATCTCCTTAGGAATCATTTTTCATAATTTATATGTATCTCTTGGCAAAACAGAAATCTTTAGTAAAGAGAAATCTATACATAGTGTTGTTATGAAAGTACGTTATAGCAACTCTTCTTTCTTATATCTTTTGCCCTATTTTAAGAAGAAACTCAATATTTATTCATAATCTAATTCCCACAAAAAGGATAATTATTATTTCATAATTTGTAGCATATTAAAAAAATCGGAGGTGAAACGATATGACAAACAATAATAGTGGAAGTCGTAATGAATTGTTAGTTCGAGGTGCTGAACAGGCTCTTGATCAAATGAAATATGAAATTGCACAAGAGTTTGGTGTACAACTTGGTGCAGATACAACAGCTCGTTCAAACGGATCTGTTGGTGGTGAAATTACAAAACGTTTAGTAGCAATGGCTGAACAACAACTTGGTGGTAGAGCTAACCGCTAAGTAAATTGAAATACAATGTAGCAGATATGTAAATCAATTTCTTTTGTATATGTATAAAAATAAAAACCCTTATAGTAAATGGATTCTCACTCAAAGATTATTGATAATCTTCTTTCATAATCTTTGAGTATTTTATTTGTAAACTACTTTCCTAAACAATAAACACGCGGTGTTGGAAAGGTGTTTTCCATGCATAGTAGAAAATCTTTTGCAGGAAAAAGCATACTTAAAAATTTGATTTCAATATTGAAATCAATATTTATTATGATATTTTCGAAAGCGAGGAATTTAAAAATGGGTATATTAAGTGGAAATCCTCAAAATGAACCGTTACATTACGGAGAAGTATTTGATATTTGGAGTTATCTTCTCGCTGCACAAGGTGCAATTGCAAGCCATCAAGTATTTATGAATCACACAGGTGACGAAGATTTGAAGAAGTTTTTAGAAAGCTTAATTGAAAATGATATGAACTCGGAAATAGAAGAGTTAAAAACTCTTTTAAAGGTTAATGGCGTAGCTTTACCTCCTGCTCCTCCAGAACGACCAGTTGCATCTATCGAAGATATTCCTCCAGGAGCGCGTATTAATGATGCTGAAATAGCAGCAGCTGTTGCTACAGGATTAGCAGCTGGACTTGTGACATGTAGTCAAGTGATGGGAAAATGTCTTCGAGAAGATGTAGGGATGCTATTCGGACAATTTCATATGAAAAAAGCGCAAGCAGGTGTAACTTTGCTGCGTTTAAGTAAGAAAAAAGGGTGGGTAGTTCCACCTCCGTTACATGTAAGAAATTCTGATCAAGCTTAAGAAACAAAAATAAAAAAGTGGCATTGGCCACTTTTTTATTTTTTAGATGTATCCTCAACTTTGGATTTATTTATTGTAGAAGAATCCATATATTCATCTGACATTTCCATAGCATATTTATCATGATGAATATGATTATGATTTCTTAATTCATCGTCGTTACGCAGTACTAATCTCTTCATATAAATATGGAAGAAAACCTCTATTCCGCCAATAATTAACGCGGCAATAAATGAAGACAGGCCAATATTACGAGTAGCATCTAAATTCGTAAATAAGGATGTTAGTAGCCAAATGCCGAAGAAGCTTAAGCCGAAATCTGCCATTGTAGCAATCATATTTCCGTATTTAGGTAAAATGAAGAGATCGCCGATTAAATAGGCAGCTCCTGTTAGGAAAAGAGAAATGAGTAATACTCTAGGAATTGAAATACCTTGAAAGATACCGAGTACCATTAGTAATACTGCAGTTATCGCTGTGTATTTAATTAATAAAGCAACAATATGTTTCATCATTTTCCTCCATTGTTTAAACGTATATGGAATAAAATATTTCATAAAAAACGGGTTATGCTATATAGCGTAACCCGTTTTAATCACCCTTTAATGGTAAGAAGTACAACCTGGGTAAAAAGCAGGCTTATACTACGTATAGTATTTGCGGAGTATCAAGTTTTATTCACAAGGTGTAGTTCCATTCTTATAATAGAGATGTTGCCTAAGTGCATTGTTTTTATATTAAACTTAATAATTTTTTCTGTTTTGATTTTGTTTCTTAAATATAAGAAGAAAAAGTATTTTTATGTTTAATGTATCTTTTTGTCTACATATTTTCCATAATCGGGTACAGCGATTTTATCAAATTCTTGAACGAGTGTTTTGAGGCTTGTTGATAGCAATTCACCGGACATTGGTATCCCATGTCCAGTAATAGCGACCAGAGGCTTTACTTTTTCTAATTTAATGACTGATTCTTTAGCGGCTTTCCAGTCTGTTGTTAAATAACGAGGGGGGCCGCTTATTTCCTGTTCCTGAGTAAATACTTTATATAGATATTCCTGTTTCACTGTAACAAAAGCATCCCCAGCAATTAAAGTTCGGTCTTTTTCTCGGAATAATGAAATATGCCCAGGAGTATGCCCTGGTGTATGAATCCATCTAAACTCTGGCATAGGGGGAACAGTTCCATCGGTAGGTAGTACTTTTACGCTATTTCCTAAATCAATCGGTTCATTAGGGAACAGGGGAGACATTTTGGCTACCATACCACCTTCAACTGTTGGATCTGGTTCAGGATAGCTTTGTTGTCCAGTCAAGAACGGTATCTCCAGTTGATGGGCATAGACTGGAACATCCCAATACTTAATGAGTTCAATTATTCCTCCAACATGATCAAAATGCCCATGAGTTAAAATAATTGCTTTTGGGCGGCTATTTGTACCAAATCGCTTCTCAGTAACGGAGATAATTTCATTTGCACATTTAGGCATTCCAGCATCAACTAAAACAAAATCATTGGTATGCGGATTTCCAACAAAACATATGTTGACGATTTGAATCGTGTAACAAAATAAATCAGGCAATACTTCAAGGCCATGACCACTTTCAATTGAAGTTGCTGGAATAAACTTGTAATCACTTCCATAATTCATTTCCTTGTTCACCTTTTATCCCCCTTAATATGTTTCAATACGACATTATAGTTCCCTAATTTCTCGAATCCATTTTGGGACATTTGAAAAAAGAATTAGTGGGGGATTACAAAAAAAAATTAAGTCCTAGAATTAAGGTGGAGACATATGAATTTATATAATAGTTTCTACAATTTTTTTTGAGGAGGGTGATGAGTTAATAAAATATTTATCTTAATATTTTAATGTGTACTTATATAAAAATTACATAACAGTAGCTGATATAAATCCATTAAATAAGACGATTACTTGTACCGATG
>NZ_NJGF01000088.1:0-5025 GCF_002209985.1 Bacillus sp. K2I17 | reverse complement strand
CCATTAACATCTTTATATGCAACAGTCACATAATAAGAGTCTGCATCATTTATTACACCAACTACAGCATTTTCTTCTTTCTTTGTTTGGTGGTCGATTTGATCAGACTTTGCAATAAATTGTGCAGCCTCTGCACGGGTAATCGGTCTATTAGGGGACCAGTTTTCTCCATCTTCAGTGCCCTTAGAAATTTCTGTTTGTATTAAAATATTTGCATATTTTTCTCCCCAATGTCCTTTTAAATCCTCAAACGTAGTTACACTATTTTCAGCAACTTTATTTTCTAATTTATAAGCGTTTGCTACCATTGAAGCCATGGATGCACGATTAATCAAACTTGTTGGAAGGAAGTTACCATTTCCATCTCCTTTAATAACACCTGCTTTTTCAACAGCTGCAATGTATGGTGCTGCCCAGTGATTTTGAGCATCTTGGAAGGATGGTTTAGCATTTAGATTAATATCTAGACCAAGCATAATGGCCATTATTTTGGCAGCTGAACCGCGGTCAATTGTTTCAGCGGGAGCAAAAGTACCATCGGGTTTTCCATGTAATGCGCCTTTTTCAACTAGGTAATTTACAGAAGGGCTTGCCCAATTTGGGACATCTGGAAATTTATGAGTATTTGCAAATGTACTAGATGAGTAGGATAGTAGACTTCCAGCAAGAATTCCTGTAGCAATTAATTTGTATTTCAAAATGTAACACTCCTAAAAATTATTACAGCTTGGTAAATCTATCATTTATAGTTACACTCATAAGTAATATGACCTAGTTTAATAGATTGGGTTGGTATTATCACTATATTACAGGTAAATAATATACGGTTGATTAAAACTATTATTTCGAAAAGAATTCACAGACATACACTTGTAGTAAGGGACTATTTGATATATTTACCAAGCTTGTGTAACCAGTATAGTTACTTATATATACGAGTGTCAATTAAAAAAGAATTACATTTTTGTAAGATAACCATGTTAATAATATAGTAAGTAATTATTATATAAGGTGAATAATTACTCATTATAATAACTATAAGGATGAATAAGTTTATTTTTAATCCTATGTAATGAGAGGGCTTTCTAGATTAAATAAAGAGGGATGTTTAGCGTTATTTACTAGTTATTTATTGTGGTTTTTATTTTCGTTGGACTTCTATTATTATTTATATTATTTGGTCATCATACTGCGGGGCTTTTAAATTTAAACAGTCACGGTGTCCTCTTACCAAATGGTGCAACAGGTTTGATTATATCTATGTTGGTCGTTATCAATTAATTATTGAAGATAATAGATTAAATAATTTGGATTTATATGTGGGGTATTTTTGTACATCTCCTGAAAAAGGCGAATAAGAAGTACTCTCCTAAAATTTCTAACGAAGTACTTCGTATATACTATTTACTGTATTTTAGATAGTAGCTTTGATCGCACTAATTCTTGAATAAATGCATCCATCCATGTCAACAAACTTTTGTTGTTTATTAAACTTAAATTGCCATAAAGATTAATAAGTTGCCATGAAAACGGAAATGTTTGTTTTAATCTAACTCTAAATATTGGCTATTTGCTTTCCTGTAAGTCAGCAAATTAGTAAAAATATAGGAATCATAATAAATGATACGATTCGCTAATAAGCAGTACAATCAACCAGATAGGTGGATTATTTTCATTTTTAGCCTATTATAAACATAAAAAATTTACTTCGTGAAAAAGTTACTTGATATATTATTAACCTTATTACCTTACAAAAGTGTAATGATCTTTTTGTTGACGTTCTTTAAAAGGTGTAACTATAATGATTACATGCTAATTGATAATGGAAATCAGTTGGTGAATAGATATGATTGGAGATGTTTTAGAATATGAAAAAAGTCATCTTAGCTGGTGCATTAGGATTTGCAGCATTTACGGGAAGTAATATACCAGGATTAGATTCACTAACAGCAAGTGCAGCTGTGCAAGAGTTCAACACTACAGTTGAGGGGAAAGTAATAGAAGTACAGTCAAAGTATTTTATCATTGAAAGTAAAGAATTAAATGAAAGTGTAACTATTTATACTGATTTTCAAGCAAATGCAAAACCAGGTGAATATGTAAAAGTAAATAGTAATGGTCCATTACTTCAAAACGCATTTACTACAAGTTTAACGGCTAATTCTGTTGAGCATTTTGAATTAGCTCCTGGAAACTATGAGAAATATACAGTAGGGCATGTAAGTGAAGTTTCTTCTAATGAGTTATTAGTTATATATATAGATAATAACGGAAATCCAGAGGATCTTCGTGTACCTCTAAAAAACACTCATAACTTTAAAGTTAATGACTTAGTGAAAGTAGAAAGTGATTTTTGGGCGAGATCCATACCACCTATAGCTGTAAATGCAAAAGTAGAAAAAGTTAAAACGCAAATTAATGATTATAGTACTAGTACTAAGTCTTTAGAAAAAGAAGGTACAACATTGAAACCAGGAATGTATGAAAAAGAAGATGGTCAACCTAATTTTGTAATCGGAGAAATTACAAAAATAGACAAAGATTATACCGATTATGTAGCTGTCAAGTACCCTTCTAAAAATGGGAAAAATGATGTTGTTTATGTGGATTTAACACAAGGTCAACAATTTAATATAGGTGATATGGTTCGAGTAGATTTTCATGATGGATCTAATTTCCATGGAATGGATAAAACAACGTATGACCATATCCAGAAAATTAACGATAAAATTAAACAGAATACAAATAAAGAGCAATGGGTTTGGTCTTGATTTTAATAAAATAAAATTATCCATCTATAATGTATATACCAATTCAAAAAGTCTTGAAATATGTTACAAGGCTTTTTTGAATTAGTTACTTTAAAACATTTTCTTCTGTTTTATTTTTATTAGCTGCTTGCAAAAATGTTATATTTCTGTCGTGGACACTCATTTATATAAGTAACTATAATAGCTACATCAAGTGGGTATATGTTACATTTATATAATTTCTCAGAGATACCTGCTTATATAATGATTTTCCTGTTTATATTCTTTTGACTGGAAAGTCTATACATACACTTAATTTCGTAAACTTTTTTTGTTGATAATATTTAATGCATCTAATCAGTATAAGCCTTTCTGTAATCTATTTTAGCATTGTCCAATCCATTTGAAAGCATGCTAGAGTACTAGACATATGTGTGGCTTTTTATGAGAAAAAGGATACAGAGAAATATAGTGATTTATCATTTTTCGACAGAAGATTCCTTTTGGTTCATACGGTTAGAAACATTTTTATCAATCCTTATATTAATTAAAGTGATTAATTATTCACTTTATGTAATGATTAATCACTACATTATTAATATAGTTACCTTACAAAAATGTAACATTTTTTTGATTGACACTCGTACATATGAGTAACTATACTGGTTACACAATGTTAGTGAAAATATCAAACGTGCTCTTAATATAAGAGTATTTCCACGGATTCTTTTCGAAATAATAATTTAATTTAATTAAATATTGACTATATGTTATATAGTGATGATATCAACTTAAACGATTGTCCTTTAAACTAGGTCGTATTTCTTAAAACTTAACTATAAATGATATATTTACCAACTTGTAATAACTTTTTAGAGGTGCTAAATTTTGAAGAAAAAATTAATTGCTACAGGAATTCTTGCTGGAAGTCTACTATCTTATTCTTCTAGTATTTTTGCAGATACTCATAAATTCCCAGATGTTCCTGCATGGGCTGACAAATCCGTTAATTATTTAGTTGATAAACAGGTATTGAATGGTTATCCAGATGGAACTTTTGGTTCTAGCGATACATTAGATAGAGCTTCTGCAGCAACCATTATGACGAAAGTTCTAGGTATACAAGTTGATACAAATGCAAAACCTTCTTTTACAGATTCTCAAAATCATTGGGCAAGCCCTTATATTGGGGCTGCTGAAAAAGCAGGAATCATTAAAGGTGAAGGGAATGGATTATTTAATCCTTCTGGAAAAGTTACTCGTGCTGCAATGGCAACAATGTTAGTAAATGCATATAAGCTACAAGATAGAACAAATAGTAATGGGCAAAGTAAATTTGATGATTTAAAAGGACATTGGGGTGAAAAATTCGCCAATATTTTAATTGATTTAAAGATTTCTGTTGGTACTGATAATGGTTGGCAACCAAATAAATTCATAACACGTGCAGAAGCTGCACAACTTACTGCCAAAACAGATACCCTTCAATCCAGTCCGAAAAACCCTTTAGAAAGTAAAACAATCATTATTGATCCTGGACATGGTGGTGCAGATCCTGGAAAGCCCACAAAAGGATTGTCAGAAAGTAAAATCGTATTAGATACTTCTTTACGCCTACAACAATTGCTTGAAAAGCATACACCATTTACAGTTTTACTAACACGTGAATCTGATACTAGGCCTGGACATGACCAAAAAAGCTCTTTACAGGAACGTGTTAAATTTGCTAAGCAAAATGAGGGTGATATCTTTATAAGCATTCATGCAAATGCTTTTAATGGTAATGCAAAAGGGACAGAAACATACTACTATAATTCTTCTGAATCCGAAAAAACAAATCCTCATGTAGAAGAAAGCCGTGTTTTAGCGGAAAAAATTCAAACACGTTTAGTAGAGGCTCTTCAAACGCGTGATAGAGGCGTTAAACATGGAGATCTTCATGTTATAAGAGAAAACGATATGCCAGCTGTGTTAACGGAATTGGCTTTTATAGATAATGGTATCGATTACAGTAAACTATCTACGGCAAACGGCAGACAGATTGCAGCAGAAGCTATTTATGAAGGGGTTTTAGATTATTACGAATGGAAAGGAAATAATGTATCTGAATATAGATTATGATAAGCAAAAGAAGATTTAGCAATTCTAGTAATAAGTAATTTTTGAACTACTCACCACTTAACGTCCCTACGGTGAAAACATAAGTATCTTGTACGTTGACTCACCACGCTTCCTACTTTAGCTTGGTTTTCGCAACTTCAGCAAACGTGGGGCG
>NZ_NJGF01000087.1:0-5065 GCF_002209985.1 Bacillus sp. K2I17 | reverse complement strand
TGTTTGTTTCGTTCAGTTTTCAAAGAACTACTTGGTCGCTCATTTGCGACTTCCTTATGTTAACATTTTCATCTTTCAATGTCAACTAAGTTTTTCATTTTGTTTGCCGCGTTCTGCGTTATTGCATCGGCGACTTGTCCTATATTACACCTCTAAGGTGAAATCGTCAACACCTTTTTATAAAGATATTCAATTTAATATTTTTATGCTCTTTTAGCTAGATATGCCTCTACAAAGAGTCATTACTAGAAACCACCTTCTGCTTCTCTTTAATTTATTCTTCCAAAACATATTCGATTTCATTTGAACTCTAGACTTAATTCTTGTAGACATGTCCCTCCAACAAAACTAGCAACCTTATTTTAACAAATACTAGTATATAATTAGAGAGTTGTTGTACTAGCAATAAAACTCTATTAGAAGCAGGTGAAAATATGAAAGATATACGTATCCTTATAGCAGACGATGATAAAGAAATCCGAAATTTATTAAAAATATATTTAGAACGAGAATTATATATGGTAGATACTGCGGTTAATGGTGAAGAAGCCTTGCAATTATTTAATCAAAACAACTATAACCTCGTTATATTAGATCTTATGATGCCGAAAGTAGATGGTATCGAAGTATGTAGAAAACTTAGAGATAAAACTAACGTACCTATATTAATGCTAACCGCTAAAGATCACGAAATTGATAAAATTTTAGGTTTAAGCATTGGCGCTGATGATTACATTACGAAACCTTTCAGTATTCACGAAGTAGTTGCACGAGTAAAGGCTCTTATGCGGCGTTTTTTAGTTCTTGGAAGTAACACTACTGCACAAGAGAAAACAATTTTAGCTTTCAAAGGACTAACTATCGATTTAAATACATACACAGTTCATACAAATAAAGAAGAAATCAGCTTAACCGGAAAAGAACTGGAACTGTTGAAATTCTTTACTTCAAACCCAGGACAAGTATTTACAAAAACACAGCTCTTTCGAAATGTATGGGACGATAATTATATAGAAGACGATAATACCGTTATGGTACATATTCGAAAACTTAGAAAGAAAATAGAAATCAATCCTTCTAATCCAAAATTCATTCAAACTGTATGGGGAATTGGTTATAAGTTTGTAGGTGAAAAACTTGAAGACTGATAAAACCCTATTCCTTATTTCATTACAACTTATCATTTGCGGGCTTTTAAATATACAAATGGGCCCAAAAGGAAAGATGTCTTTATTTATTACCCTTATTTTAATTACAATGTATCTCTTCTTTTCAAGAATACAATTCATTCAACATCGCAAATCAGTGGACACAAAATTAGGTCGTGTACTAAAAGGAAATTTACAAACGAGATTATTCACAAGCAATGACCCCTCATTACATAGTATCGTTTTTTCAATAAACGAACTAATAGCTGAATTAGAAAAGGTTCGGATCGAAGCAAAAAGATCCGAGGAATCTAGAAAACAACTTTTGTCTAGTATCTCGCACGATATCCGAACACCACTCACCTCTATTATTGGATATATCGACGCTTTAAAAGATGGGGTTGCTGTTTCTGAAATAGAAAAGAAAGAATATCTTAAAATACTTTATATGAAATCAAATAACTTAAAACATCTAGTTAATGAAATATTCAATATGGCAAAGCTAGACGCCAATGAATTTCCACTAAAAGAAGAGGAACTCGACTTTTCTGAAGTTACTAGAGAAGTTTTGATTGAATTTTTACCTGAACTCTCAAAACATAATCTCGAACTACAGGTTCTCATACCAGAATCTACTTGCCCTATCATTGCAGACCACCTTAGCCTTATGCGAATTATGAGTAATTTGATAAAAAATGCCATTTATTACGGAAAAGATGGGAAAACATTAGGGATCGAACTACTAGAAACTGATACAGACTATGAACTTCTTATTTGGGATAAAGGCCCTGGTATTCCAAAACATGATTTACAAAACGTATTTGAACGAATGTACCGAAGCGAACAATCGAGAAACTCCTCTTCTGGTGGTAGCGGTCTCGGGCTTTCAATTTCTAAAGCACTCGTTGAGAGAAATGGTGGGCATATATGGGTTGAAAGTACTCCATGGAAACGAACTACTTTTGGCTTTTCAATTCCAAAATACATTTCTTTTAAGAAATAGTTAAAAAATGATTAATATGCAGTTAAGCCTTCCTTCTTATCATGTAATTAAGAACTTATAGAAAGTAGGTGTTTCCTATAAATACAATTATAAAAACGACTAACCTTACTAAAGTGTATGGCACACAAAAATCAGTAGATAATCTAAATATTAATGTTCAACAAGGCGAGATTTATGGATTCATAGGACGAAACGGTGCGGGCAAAACAACAACCATTCGTATGCTACTCAGTCTTATAAAACCTACAAGTGGAAATATTGAAATATTCGGAGAGGACTTATTTCAAAATCAAAAAGATATTTTAAGAAGAATTGGTTCTATCGTTGAGGTTCCAGGGTTTTATGAAAACTTAACTGCAAAAGAAAACTTATTAATTAATACAAAGATAATTGGGATTCACAAAAAGAATGCTATTGAAGAAGCATTAGAAATAGTAGGATTGCAGCATGAAACAAAAAAATTAGTTGGGAAGTATTCTTTAGGAATGAAGCAGCGCCTAGGTATTGCACGTGCCCTTCTCCATTATCCCGAATTACTCATACTAGATGAACCAACTAACGGGCTCGATCCCATTGGTATTAAAGAAATGCGAAAACTTATTAAATCTTTAGCTCAGGAAAGAAATATAACGATACTTATTTCCAGTCACATATTAGCTGAGGTAGAACAATTAGTTGATCGTATGGGAATTATTCATGAAGGAAGGTTACTAGAAGAAGTTTCTCTTAATACGCTACGTAAAGCAAACCGTAAGTACATAGAATTTCAAGTGAATAATGAAAACAAAGCCGCAATGCTATTAGAAAATCAGCTTCAAATCTTTGATTATGAAGTACATGATGAAGGGAATATTCGTATTTATTCTCATTTTGGACAACAAGGATACATCAATAGAACGTTCGTTCTAAACGGTGTAGAAGTATTAAAAATGATGATAAGTGAAGATAGATTAGAAGATTATTTCACTAAATTAGTTGGAGGTGGAACAATTGGTTAATCTACTCTATACAGAACTACTAAAACTAAAACGCTCTAATATGTTTTTAATTAGCATTATTGGGGCTGGTGTCGCACCTTTCTTAGTCGTAGTAGCTTCTTATATACATATAAAAACCAAACAGCCCACTCCGACTATTTGGTTCCATCAATTATTTACTGATGTTAACTTATATACTACTTTAGTGATAGGATTCCCCTTATATGGAGTAGTAATTGCTTATCTGTTTACCCGTGAATATGCAGAAGACACACTAAAGAATTTACTAACTATCCCCGTATCGCGTATTAGCTTTATTATAAGTAAGTTCATCACTCTTTTTCTTTGGATCATGATGCTAACTTTAGTCGCTTGGGCACTTACTTTAATATTAGGGCTATTAGGGAACTTCCCTGGTTTTAACACTGCTTTATTTTTAGGTTCTTTTCTAAAATTTTTAATCTGTGGTGGACTTCTCTTTCTATTGTCTTCACCTATTGTGCTACTAACTCTTGTAATGAAGAGCTATGTACCACCTATTATATTAACAGTCATTATTACAATGACTAATCTTATGCTCGTAAACTCCAAACATAAAGATTTATTTCCGTGGACCGCTACTCTTGATATCGCAAATAATGAATTACAACCCACATATCCACCGGAATATTCTTATATCATCATTGCAGCAACAGCGGTTTCAGGATTTTTTGCAACACTATTCTATTTCAAAAGAGTAGACATTCATTAATTTATAGGAGTGAAACGATGAGCGATATCATTATTGCCTTCATACTCGGTATCGTAGAGGGGTTAGCCGAATTTTTACCTATCTCTTCTACTGGTCACCTTATATTAGTCGGGCATTTATTAGATTTTGAAGGAGAAAGAGCGAAAACGTTTGAAATTGTTATACAGCTAGGGGCAATTTTAGCTATTGCAATTTTATATCATAAACGCCTCGTTTCTTTATGTAATATTAAACCTCTTCTGCGGAAAGAGAAGAAATTCAACGCATTCCATGTATTTCTTGGCGTATTTCCAGCAGTAGTTGCTGGTTTACTACTACATGGTGTTATTAAAACTTACTTATTTCAGCCCTATACTGTCGTAATTGGACTTGTAGCAGGGGCAATTCTTATGCTCTTTGCAGAAGTAAAGAAGAAAGAGGCAACCTCCTATTCACTGGATGATTTAACATACCGTCAAGCATTAACAATTGGATTATTTCAATGCTTAGCAGTATACCCCGGCTTCTCTAGAGCTGGCTCTACTATTTCTGGAGGTCTATTAGCAAAAGTAAATTATAAAACTGCATCTGAGTTCTCTTTTCTCATTGCTCTTCCTGTAATGGTAGGCGCTACAGGCTTAGACTTGTTAAAAAGCTGGAAGTATTTAAGTGTCAATGATATCCCTATGTTTGTGGTAGGATTCATTACCTCTTTTATAGTAGCAATGTTAGCAGTAGTAACATTCCTAAAGCTTTTAGAAAAGATAGGCTTAAAACCTTTCGCATACTATCGTATTTTGTTAGCTATCTTATTTACGCTTTTCGTATTGCTATAAATTCATATAAGTCACAGATAAAAAACCGATATTCAAGTTAGAATATCGGTCTTTATCCATTTCACATCAAGTACTACCTACTCCAATATGGCATAGCGGGAGTAAATCATCATTAATAATCCAAATGTTCTTCAAGCAATTTTAATCTTTACCGTACGACACAGCTCAAAAATTAAACACCCCTTGGACAGAGACCGAATGTGTATACAAACTATATCCATTCCGCATATATCATATTTCTTAATTCTCAATACACCGATACAAGTTCTAAATGTGTACAAAATGCTCATGCTTTATTAAACACGAAAAAACACAAGTCAAAAGACTTGTGTTTTTAGTTGCTTGGCGACGTCCTACTCTCACAGGGACAA
>NZ_NJGF01000086.1:0-5463 GCF_002209985.1 Bacillus sp. K2I17 | reverse complement strand
TTCATCAGAACCAACAGATACTTCACCACGTTCACAACAAAATACTTCAGTTTCATCAGAACCAACGAATATTCCATTACGTTCACAACAAAAGTCTACAGTTTCATCAGAACCAACGAATACTCCATCACGTTCACAACAAAAATCTACGGTTTCATCAAAACCTACAAATACTCCATCATGTTCACAAAAAATTTCCACAGTTTTATTAAAATTACCATCCCCACTTGTTCCGCAAGCAGAGTCAAAAAGATTCAAGATACAACAAAATAATTCACAATCGATTTCTAAGTATCAAATCGACACGTCTAAAAATATTAAAGATATTACAAATGAAATCCAAAAGCTTTTACGTGATTATCAATTAATTCATTTACCCATCATAATATTTTTAGAACAAATTCATATTAAAGGTTTTATAATGAGTATTGGTAAAGAATCAATTGCTGTTACTGGGCCAAATTTACAGATAAAAGATAATTCAACTAATAAGATTATACAATCTCCAAATAAAATTACTATTAAAATTAAATCAATTCAAGCAATTAGTAATACGAAAAACTTCCTTATAAAAAAGAATGCAGATCAAATAAATTAAAATAAAAAAACATAAATGGCGGAAGTTTACAAAATTATAGATTCCATGAAAATATAACATTTTAAAATAAGGGCTTCTACCGTATCGATCCGCCCCGCCATTAATTTAAAAAATAAAAATACCCACAAGTACGAATTCATTATGTCCATTGTAATGTTTGGTTTGTTAAGCAAGGTAAATATCTAAAGAAGTACTTTCCCTCTTATATAGTTAAAAGTACAACAGATAGGCTCTTATGCTATTACACATAAGAGCCTATCTCACCAGTATTATACTCAACTAGTTATATAAAATTCCTTTATATTAAATAGAAGATATCCCTACAATTATTCTGGGAAAATAAAGCTAGAGTCCCCTTCACTATTAGCGGAATCTTCTTTTGGGAATGTAATAGTAGATCCTTCATTTCCCTTATTCCCTTTATTTACTTCTTGTTCCTCAGGAAATACAATGGAAGAATCATTACCTAAGTTTGGTGAAAAACCAAGTTTAGATAAAATGGCTTTTAAGTCAGGTAAAACACCAATTTTATCAGAGATTGGATCGTTAGATTTCGTTCCAGTACTAGGGTCACTTAAGATATCCCTAAGCTGGCTTGGTGTATATACTTTTCTCTGATTATTTTTTGCAATTCCTTGAATTGATGCTGCAGCACCAGCAATAATAGGCGATGCACTAGATGTTCCAGCAAAACTAGATGTATATAGATTTGTTATAAATTCACTTGGTTTAGCATCTGTTGTATCTACTGCATTCCCCCATCCATACACATCCACCCTACTACCATAATTAGAGAAATATGAACGTTTATGGGGAACCCTTGCAGAAGCTGCCCCAACCATAATTGCCCCTGAATCTTTAAAATCAGGACTATTACGATTTAAAACTTGTTTACCATTACGGTCTCTAAATTGATCTAAATCATTTCCGCCGTTTGCACCTGCTTCAATAATAATAATTCCCTTATTTGTTCCCAGACGAATTGCATCAAATAAATCCGGTTTTACTTCTACAGGAAAATAATTCTTATCTCCATATCCATCGTAAGTTGCTTGGGCTTCTAATAAAAGAATATCTCCAGCTTGCATATTGTTAACTGCACTTAATATAGCATCAGCTGTATTATAATTTCCGTTATCCCTAAACTGAGATACAACCTTTACCTTAGCTTTTGGTGCAATCCCAATTCCACCTATGTTATTATCTTCTGCCGAAACAATACCTAAGACTGAGGTACCATGATCATGGTGTTCACTCCTATTCTGTCCGGATATCAATTCAATCTTTTGATTCACTAAATCCTCATGACTAAATAACCACCCATACTCCATATCTACGAAAGTAGTTCCTTTTCCATCTCCACCTTTTATACTCCAGGCATAAGGTGCGTTAATTCCTAATGGTGCTGGTTCAAGGTAACCTTGTCTTGTAAGTCTAGGCTCATCATATGGATTAACAGATAAATTTGGCAAACGCTCTTCTGGTGGCGCCTCTTCCTCCTGTAAATACGCCGTTTCAACAAGAGATGATTTTTCAATTTTTGTAAGTAATGCTTGTACATCAATATCATCTTGAGTTTCTACAATATAATAGTTTAGCAAATTAGAAGAAATATGATCGGAATCTTTTATTTCTTTACCTAGATTTTTAATTTCTTTAGGATTTAAAGAACTAAAAAGTCGATTTATAGTTACATTTGGGTATTCAGCTAAAATTCCAATGAATTCAGGATCTTGTTTTTCTTCTTTAATGAATTTTTCTATTCCATCCTGATATGGTATATTCGCTTCATTTTTAAATTTCAAAATTAATTGTTTAGTAACTTGCTTATGTATAGTGGAATTTAATTGCTTATTTGAATAATTGTAAGTAGCTGCGTAGGCAACTTCTGATTTTTCACTTGGAAGTAATCCGCCTACTCCATTAAATGCTGTTAATGCAATTGAAGAAACTAGAATTCCCTTAAAAATTTTCAAAACGTGCACCTCTTCTTATCAATATATAATTATAAAAAAATGTATATTACCTAACTTCTTTTTATCAAAGCGTTTTATATGTAGGACTGTATTTTCAACTCCATTCATTCTTTAATATTTGTTTATACATCATTAATACAACTAATTCATACCAGTAATTTTATTCATTCAGTTGCATAACTGTAACCATTATAGTTACAGCTATGCGAAATAGTCAACCTTAAATGCAATTTTGCATGTAAAATCATACATACTTCTATTAACTTGTCCCCAATTATTTCAAAAGAAGTTGAGCTTCTATCATTTAGAGTAATTGCATATATGTAATATAAAGCATATAAGGAGGTTAAAATGTGGTAATCTCAAGACAAGATTCCTGGACTGATGATAACGATTTACTCCTCGCATCAACAGTACTTCAGAATATTCGTAACGGTGGAACACAGTTAGCTGCATTTAAAGAAGTAGCAAAACTACTAGCTAGAACACCCGCAGCTTGTGGATTTCGTTGGAATTCTTATGTGAGAAAACAATATCAAGAAGAAATACAACAAGCAAAACAAGACCGAAAAGCGGGAAACAACATTCCCTTCTCCCCACCAGAGAAAGAAACAAACTCTTTGCCTATTACATTAGATAACATTATTCTCTTTCTACAAAATTATAAAGATGTGAATGAATTGACAAAGTTACAAAATCAAATTGAGGATTTAGAAGCTGAGAATCAATCCCTTCTACAACGTTTAAATATGTATGAAGAAGAGTATTGTATGTTACTGAATCATATTGATAAGACAAGAAATTTAATGGCAGTGGATTAAACAGCATAACTATATTGATTTTCTAGTAGGACTTTCGCCCTCCAAAATCTTCATTGAAAAAGAAAATTCAGACTCTTATATTTGTATATAAGTAAAATACACATACATAATGTATGTGTATTTTTAATTTGACTATTATTAAAAGAAATATTTAGTCTATGTTACATCTTTTCTAATATTTCTTGTCTTTCACACCATTTTGTTAGCTTTTCTAATGCTTTTTTAGATAAGCGTTTTGTTTTATAATTACAAAACCTAGATAATGTAGACGGAGAAATACTAATTTCATCTGCTATTTCACGAATGCTTACCTTTTTTTCATTGTGTACTCTCAGTATTTGGTCACGGATCTTTTTCTCTATTTGTTCAACTGATTCTACAGTCTTCTTTACCTCTTCAACAACGGTTACTTCAGGTAATTGTTCTTGAGGTTCTTCTATACTCTTCTTTCCAATTACCCTATCCATTGATTGTAGCATTTCTTCAGGTGGTAAAATCGTTATTCCTAAGTTAGTGTAATAATTTTTAAACCAATTACGTTTCCCAATTTGTTGCTCATCAAGTGGATCACTATACTCCCAATGAGAGATTACTTTTTCATTTTCTAAATCCATTAGAACATTTTCTAACTGTTCTCTAATACGATTCGGCTTCCAATCTTTTGGGATATCCATTACTGCTAGCAGCCCTTTGTCCCCACCTATAGAATATGGCTTTTTCAATGATGAATACATTTGTCTAATTCTCCATTGCCATGTTAAGTATCGAATTAACCTTTTATGATATTTGTGTCTATAACTATTGTATTCAAGTGCTTTTTTAGACAATAATGCTGTTGTATTATTTGATCCATATAAATAATTGGTTAAAAAGCTACCTGGCTTAATACGACAAGATTCAATACCCATATATTCATTCGTAACACTATGTCTCCACAATACAACCGAATCTAATACAAATAATCGCTTAACAACCTCACGCTTTAATTCTAGTCGTTCCCCTTCATCTTCACGATCATTTAATACTACGACTTCATTATCATCATTTAAATAGATAAAAATACTTGCTAAAGCGGCAATTCTTTTTGCTATTTTAATTTTATCTTCAGCTCGATAATATTCTTTATTTTTAACGACTGTCTTTGGAATGTTGCACATCTCTAAAACTTGCTCATATGAAAAATCAATAAACTCATCTGGAGATTTTGCTTCGTTGATCCACTGTATTGTAATTGCATCTAAACAATCTGCTGTTAAATCATCCATATTACTCATTACATCATCAACAAGGGTATTCCATCGGGCAGCTTCTTCAATATTTGTAAGTCTTAAATCCTCGTCTTTATGTGAAGAAAGTTGAGCCATCCCATTAGAAGACTTCGTTTCAATAGGATATTGTAAAACTTTGGTATTATCATCCTCTTCAAATTGATTCTTTGCAATTCCATCTCTTAATTTATAATAAACAGCAGAGTTATTTACCTCGTAATAATCCTCATGGTTCACTATATTTGTCTGATCTATATTTTGATCATTTTCTAATATTTTGGAATTTGAAGGTGCTACATTTTGAAATTCTTTGTCTATAAATCCTTCAATTTCTTTATATATTTCTTCCTTATAGGAATCAATTTTGGCATAAATTTGTACTAATGTAGTACCGGATTCTTCCTTTTTTTCTAGCCAAGACACTAATGCAGTAAATGATGGGGAAGCATGAGGTGAGGTTAATACTTTATTATTATTGTTTTCAACATCTTTAAAGTATGCATTCCACTTATTCCATACTAGATCATTCGTTTTATAAATTGGCTCAGAGATTAACAAGGCATCTCGAAACATTTGTAATAAGTTATCCACTTTATATTCCTCCCTAAACCATGGATCATAACAAAGTAGTTTTTATCATAAAATTCTTTACTACTATTTTATTTAATCTATTGTAACAGATATTCATAAGATTTTGCGTCTTTCTTTCCTTAACCCTTTAACTTGCAACATCTTTGCTCTTTCTTTTACCTACTCTTCTTTACTTGCATTTCTTTTGCGCTTTGCTTTCCCTAACTCTT
>NZ_NJGF01000085.1:0-5624 GCF_002209985.1 Bacillus sp. K2I17 | reverse complement strand
TTTTTTCTTTGTCTCACCAAATGGGGGCAGACCACCTATGATTCTACAGAAAGAATAGCGTTTTTTTCTTTTTATGGATACATTTTTTTAGCTCGATAGCGATGTGGTGTTACCTCAAATATAATTATTTTATTTGAAGGTCTCTTTTAAATTTTTATCAAATCTTTTCATAGGTTGATATACAAGGACGTGTAATGATAAACCTATCACTGCAGTAATGTTCAAAATAATACTTATAATCATTAAAGACCATTCTATAACTGGAGAAAAGTATCCGTTCGTGCTTAATGTAGAAGAACTGATACCTAGTAGTAAAATCACTATTAGTAAAGGTAAGTTTTTAACCAATTTGAATCCCCCTTTTAAATATAATATCTTTATATCATTATATCACACTAGATTATGTAATTAATATAAGATAGTTATCTATGAGAATTTAACGTATTTTCTCTTTTTTGGGGTGACCTACTTCTTTAGCTTGATAGCGATGTGGTGAGACCCCATCGCTATCAAGCTAATATTTTGAAGCACCACCAAAACAAAAATTTTACCTCTCGACAGTTATATTTGAGAATTAAGCTTATTTTTTCGTTTTGGGGTGAATCTGTTTTCTTAAGTTGATGGGCATGGGGTGGTACCCCTAAACACAAAAACCACATTAATACGTTTTCCTTTGTATATCTTACGGAATGTATACACATAGATTTTTTAACTACCTGTATTCTTAGTTACTTTAATTGATGTTTTAAGGAACTAGTAGCGAATAAATGATTCAAAACCCATGAACCTACATACGCAAAAATTAACTTTGCTATGATAAGTGATACATATAAAATTGAGCTAATTGTAAATACAGCCCAGTAACTAATATTAAAATTAAAACTAATAACCCAAGCTCCTCCTAACCAAATAATGGACCATCCTACAAAAGAAATAAAAAATATTAAAAAGAAACCTAAAATAATAATTATCGTTGCCTTAGTATCCAATTTTCTCAGCTCCTATTTAGAATAGTAATGAGTATAAGAATGTATACACATTTTCTATTCAAGTGTCCAAGGTTTCATAATAAAACCAGTAAATTATCGTTGTTTTTTGACTTAATTATCTGGCGATCCTTTTTTAGTATACTCTTGACTTCTTTAGATTACAATTGTAATATGGTTTCTGTATTACAATTGTAATCTTTGAAAGGAGAATCAATATGAATAATCTACCCAAGATATCAGAAGCGGAATTAGAAGTGATGAAAGTACTATGGAATACGAAATCCTCACTTACTGCGAACGAAGTAATTCAATCTCTTGAGGAAAATAATGATTGGAGTCCTAAAACTGTCCGAACATTGCTCAACAGATTAGTAAAGAAAGGAGCAGTTTCTTCTAATCAAGAAAAAGGGAAAATGTATACATATACGCCATTAATTTCTCAAGATAATTATTTGCAAATAGAAACAAAATCCTTTCTGAAACGATTTTATGGCGCTGCATTAAAGCCATTACTTGTGAATTTTATAAAAGAAGAAAAGCTTTCTTTAGAAGAAATTGATGAATTAAGAGAAATTTTAGATGACAAAGCTAACCCTCACCAAAGAAGGAATAAATAATTATGTTGGGTGTCTTATGCAATTTGTATCTTCCAATTATCTTTGAGTGGGTAATAGAAACTTCTATAATGGCTAGCATTTTAGTTGGTTTGATTCTATGTTTAAAAATGTTATTAAAAAATAAATTAACACCAAGATGGCAATATGCATTGTGGTTAATTCTTCTTGTCAGACTTATGCTACCTTGGTCACCTAATAGTTCATTTAGTATGTATACTTTGCTCTTACAAGGCTATGAAAACCTAAGTAATCCCTTGCAGGAAAATATAAAAATGCAAACTATAAAAGAATTTAATGAACGAAAAATAAATTCCTTTAATTTAAAAGCGGAAAATGAAGGGGAAAGAGAAATAATATTTCAGGATGAAGGCAAGAGTTTCGGACATTTATCTATATATGAACTCCTCATGTATGTATGGTTATTAGGTGTACTTTGCTTAAGTTCTTTTATCATAATTGTAAATCGACGTTTACAAATTTATTTACATAAACAACCTGTTATAACGGATGAAAGAGTTTTACATATTTTTAAAAATTGCAAAGAGCAAATGTCTATTAAACGAGAGATCTCATTACTTCTAGCTGGAAAAATTTCAAGTCCAGCACTCCACGGGTATGTAAGGCCTAGAATTTTATTATGTGAGAAACATGTTACGCAATTAGATGACAAACAACTACGATTTATTTTTTATCATGAGTTAGCTCACTTTAAGCGAAAAGATGTGGGAGTCAATTGGCTCATGTATAGTTTATTAATTCTGAATTGGTTTAATCCTGTTCTGTGGTATGCATATTATGCCATGCGTGAAGATCAAGAAATCGCATGTGATGCGCTAGCACTCACTTTTATTGGTAAAAAAGAAAAACTAGCCTACGGTCATACTATTATTACATTATTAGAACACTATTCGAATTTCAATCAAACGCCCAGTTTAAAGAACTTAAGTGGTAATAAATATGCATTAAAGAGGAGGATTTTGATGATTAAAAAATTCAATAAAAAGTCATACCGTTGGTCCATATTAGGAATAGCAGCTGTGATTGGTGTGTCCATATTTTCTTTAATGAATGCAAAAATAGCAGAATCTTCTTTTGAAAAAGAAAACACGTCAATAAAAGCATTCGCATCTCAAACTAAAGAAGCTAAAGAAAAAGAAATGGATGAGCTGAAAGCATTACAAAAAAAGATTGACCTATATATTAATGAGAAACAACTAATCTCTTCTTTTCAAACTAAGTTAACAGAAAAGGGATTAATGGTGACGATACTAGAGGATGTATTGTTCGACTCCGGGAAAACGGATATAAAATTAGAATCGGTAGGGATTGTAAAAGAATTGTCTCATTTTCTTGTTTCAGTAGCTCCACGTGAAATAACTGTATCTGGTCACACTGATAATGTTCCAATTGCCAATGCGAAATTTTCTTCAAACTGGGAATTGAGTACACAGCGCGCTGTGAACTTTATGCAAGTATTGCTTCAAAATAAAGAGTTGCCGGTAGAAAAATTTAGTGCAATTGGTTATGGAGATTATCGTCCAATTAGTCAAAATGATACACAAGAGAGAAAAGCAAAGAATAGACGTGTGGAAGTGCTGATTTTACCTTTAACAGAGAAAACAAAATAAAAGAGAAGGTCGTAGAGTAAGTAATATATCCAGTTTGTTCAATGTTTCAACAATTTGGCATCTCTTTACCTGCTAGTCTAGTTAAAATCATATATCCCCCGGAACGAAAATTTTTTGCATTTAGCTCGTATGTATTGTTTTGGAATAAATTGCTCTTTTAGTTTGATGGTGATAGGTACTAACAACAAAACGCGAAATACGTACGCTAAGGAAATATAACAGATTATAAGCTGCAAAACGAAAATTCAGGCTATAATTGATACATGTTTTTTGTTAATAATCACAAAAATATTTCTACTTGAAACACTATACTAGAACTTATTGGAGGTTTAAAAAAATGAGCTTTTTAGACCAACATCCGACTTATAAATCATATAATCATGAAAAATTTTATGTTTCATTACTCCCACCTTCTTTACATGTTAATGATTTAAGGTCACTCGTCCATAGATGCTTATATAATAACTCTTCACATGAAGAATTATTATATAATGCATACTACTTACAAAATACATTAGCTGTTGAGTTGAAGATGGTTTCTTGTGAATACAAAGATTATGATTTCATATTAGAGAAAATCACTGAAACTTTAAAAAGAACATGCGAAAAAGGATTAAATTTCTTCATGGATGGGTTGGAAATTATGATTGAATTGTCTAAGGATATAAACAGAGTAAATAAATTTTTAGTTGAGCACAAAATAGGTTATAAAGCAATATTTGTTAATGATGAAATTCAGTGGCAATTAAATTATAACATGAAAATTAATTAATATAGATTTCTGTCAAAGAATTAATGGGTAAGCCTACAACCACCTTCTAGAAAGATATGAAAATAGAAACTAATGTAATAGAAAAGAGGCATACAAAAAGAACTGTTATTTTTTCACAAGCAGGTTATATATGGACCTGTATTAAGAGAGTTTCTAGGTGCTGTTATTGGTATCGTAGCTATGTACCTACTATTGAATAGTCTAGGGACATAGCTATATCAGGTTGCATATTAGGTATTTATTTGCTAATAAAATAAAGTGAAAATAGAGAATACAGCTTATTAATTGTTTATTAATATTATATATCCGTTTACTGTGAAAAAGCGTATTTTAGGTGCGTTTTCTGTGAATTGACATAAGAGGCTAGAAAAAGGGGAGGAAAAATGCGGAGTAAGAAAAATAGAAGAGGCCGAAAGAAAAAAAACGATGAGCATATTGATGAAACTTGGTTAATTCCGTATTCTGACATGCTAACGTTATTGTTTGCTTTGTTTATTGTTTTATTTGCAATGAGTAGTATCGATACTGCAAAATTTAAACAGATGGCAGTATCTTTACGAAGTGAACTAGTAGGTGGAACAGGAAATAAAGAATTTTTAAGCAATCAAAAGGCAAATGAGAAAAAAGAAATGGATGAGCTGAAAGCATTACAAAAAAAGATTGATCAATATATTAACGAGAAGCAATTGTCCTCTTCTTTTCAAACTAAATTAACTAAAAAGGGATTAATGGTGACGATATTAGAAAATGTACTATTCGATTCAGGGAAAGCAGATATGAAACTAGAATCGATAGAGATTGCAAAAGAATTGTCTCATTTACTTGTTTCAGCAGCTCCACGTGAAATAACTGTATCTGGTCACACTGATAATGTCCCAATTGCCAATGCAAAATTTTCATCAAACTGGGAATTGAGTTCACAACGCGCTGTGAACTTTTTACAAGTATTACTTCAAAATAAAGAGTTGTCAGCAGAAAACTTTAGTGCAATTGCTCATGGAGAATATCGTCCAATCGATAAAAATGATACACAAGAGGGAAAAGCAAAGAATAGGCGTGTGGAAGTGTTTATCTTGCCTTTAACAGGGCAGACAAAATAAAAAGGGGTACGTAAACTATCCAGTAATTGTTGAACAGTTACTGGATAGTTTACGTGATTTTGAAGACAAAGATTGACATAATAAAAAACGGTCTATTATGTATAGGCCATTTTTTCTATGATTTACTGATTGCTATTAAAACGCGCTCTTCATGTGCCACAAATGAATCTAATGATTCAGCCAGAATAGCTGAAAAATCAAATGGGCAACAGAAAAGAGCTAAGAAAGAAGATGTGCCAGTATAAGTAATAAATAAAAATATTAATGTAGTGTTATTAAAATATAATAATATAAATCCGTAATAAAGTCGTACTGTTAAACATTTAGTTATACCGTTTATAAAAAAACTTACGGCGTTATTTCTTTGAGAATAAATTTGTAAAAAGTATGAGACTAAAAGTTATGATAAAGATATACGTGGATATATAACTGAAGTAATTTCTTTATACAAAAGTACCCACTTTCCTGTCCATATATCGAGACAAGAAAATGGGTACTTTTTTAAACAAAGACACCAA
>NZ_NJGF01000084.1:0-6834 GCF_002209985.1 Bacillus sp. K2I17 | reverse complement strand
CTAGACATAATAAAACCGCACCTCCAATTGTTAATTAAGTGTCTAACAAATTGGGTGCGGTTCACTTGCGGTAACAGTTACATAAGGCGAAGTGTTACCAGCACTTCGTCTTCTTTAGTTTATGCAAAAACTATCTTTGTAATACTTCTACACATATTATAACACCAACTATCGTACATGTCATGTGTATTCATCTATTACAGTTAGCGAGATAAAACAAAGTATTTTTAAAATGAAATCAATTTCGTTCCTGTTTCAAAATACTTTGCAGGAGCATAACTTTCCCCATTTCGATCCTGAAATTCGTTTCCAATGTATAACGATACAATCATTGCGATTACTCCAATAAAAATAGCTCTTCTCACACGCTGCTTTTTCTTTTTATCCACTCAGATTTCCCCTTTCTACGAAAAAAGGCACACCCCATTAAGGGGTGTGCCTTTGGTTTATCCATTCAGCTACTAGTTTAAGATGGATTATACACTTTTATCGATTCAACTAATTATATAATACTATTTAACTAATTTCTATTCTTCATGTAGTACCAGTTTGATAAGTCTGTGATTATGTGTTCTTTTCCAACCCAGTTCCAGCCTGGTGTTTGTACAGGGAATGGAAGATCTGCAAGTACCCTTCTCTTTTTAAAGTCATCATACGCGACACCTTTAATTACTACCTCATTTGTCAGGCACAAACTCATTTCATTGATACCTGCTGGGTTTGTTTCAACATTAAACGCATATTTCCCATCTTTCGTTTTTAATGGCGCATACCATTTGCGCTGGCCATCAATAATTTTTTCTTGCCCATCCCAATATAAAGACTTAGTTGGTCTTTTACTATCGAAGACATGTCCTGTTACTTCAGACAAGTACATATTTTTCGGTAGGAATTTTGATGTTAAGCCATTATTAGAAACACTCTCTAAATCATGTGTCGTTTTTAGTCCTTCATCTGCAAATGGATATTGTGCCGTTGCTTTTGTAAATACACCTGGATAATTGGCATTCCAATCATTTCTGTATTTTCCGTTTACCTCATAAGAAAAGCCATACCCAGCATGGAGCTTAGATGGTGCTAAACTATCAACACTCCCACTTAATGTTTCATAATACATTTCTCCCACTGTGTCTTCTTTTGATACACGTTCACTTACTGTTTCTACCACACCTTTTACACTAGTTACACCGCACATCCCATTTTCATGCGATGGTGCATAGATAGCCGTTTTAATTGGATTATTTTTGTATGTGGTTTCTTCTATGTCTATACGATTACCAGCAGGGTTAATTTCCGCTTGAATTGTTCCTTTCCCTTTATGCTGCCAATCAAGATTCAACGTTTTCTTTTCTCCCTCTGTTAATCTTACCTTTTCTAATGCTACTTGTTGTCCGTTATGCTTAAGCACGACTACTGTTTCAGGATTTGCATATTTCGTTTCTAGCGCGTCTAACTTTTTAATTTTATTTTTCTCTTTTTCTAACTTCTGCCTTGCTGTATCTAGCCTACTTGCAGCATCGTCTAATCTATTTTCTTCCCAAGAGCAGTCCCTATCATAATAGTGATGGTTCCCTTCTTCGTCTATCTCATGGATTGGATTACGACGACAATAGCTTAAACTAGACTGTGCACTATCCCTAGCGGATTCAGAACTATATACTTCCTGCTGAGATTTATTAATATTATTATTTACCTTTGCTCTATATTGGTCACGTTCTGGTTTAAAATTATCACGTGATACATCTATTCTTGTTTTTATATTCTTTCCTTCTCTTGCTGTTTCTCCTTCAATTCGGTCAGCTGAGAAATCAATTTTATATTTAAAATCATCTTCATCACCTGGATCTGGATTAGGTGTTACTTCTGTACCACAGTTTCCATCTACGATAAAATCAACAGTTTTCTCATTTGATTCCCTTTGAACAGCATCAAGTACTTTAATCTTCGCAGTATATCGGCCACACATTTGTGGCTGCCATTTAGCATCATCTTTTGTAAATTTCCCAGCATCTCCTTCATTGGCTCTTTCATTATCTTTTTGCGGATTTGAGCGTAAATAATTTTCTTGATGATGCACAGTTTCGCCATCTTTTATAATATCTAGCATCCATTTAACTCGGTTCCGTTCTCCAGCAGCTTTTTGATAAGGGTTTACTGTTGTTCCATTTTGATCACGGTCATTGTATCCCTTATTTTTACTTACATACTCAAAACCGTTAAATATAAATTTCACAGGTATATCTTTTTTTCCACTCATAGCTTGAAAGCCTTTTACTTGAGGTTTACTTGTACGTACATACCACAAGCTATACCTATTTACATTATCTACACCACTAGCACCAGCATATCCACCAGAAAGATATGCAATGTCACGAATCCAATAAAACTGTCCAAGTTCTCTAAAACTTTCATAAGTTTGTATCATATGTTTATCCATATTTTCTAAAACGAATTCTGGGTTTCCCCAATATTTACTAGAAATAACAGAATTATTTACCCTTTCTATTTCAGTCACCATACGGTCACCCGCTGGTACTTTACCATTTAAATAACCTTCATTTGCAATTCGAATATATGGCTCTGAAGTATCTTCAGCTTGTACTAAATTCTCCCTTGGGTTCTCCCAATTAAAAGAACCATTATATACTGCAGGAAAGTGCACATCGGCCCTATATAAAGATTCTTTAGCTGCATATCCACTTCCAGGTCTATAATATTTTCCTGGCAACTGTAAGTTAAGTGAAGTCAAAAATGAATCATTTTGACCGTTAAAGAATGGGACATCGTTGTTTTTAGCACTTGCCATACTAGGTATAGCAATCATAGTTGAAGTACAAATAAATAGTAAACCTCTTTTAAATTTCATTTTTTCTCCTCCCGAAACATAAAAAAGGACACACCTGTACCATTGGGATGGTACGTAAGGTGTGTCCTTTACGTATGCTTAATTAAATATTATATTCATATTTTATAATACTTAGTATATCACTATTTTGTTTCAATTTGAATATACATTGTATCAAAAGCTGCAGTTTGACCAATACGGACTTTATAATTACCTTTTTGATAATTGTTAATAGAGTCTTGCGCAATAGTTTCATCAATTTCTTGCTCTAAATTCAATCCACTTAAGAAGGTAACCCATCGTTTAGCTAATTCTACAGTTGCTGGATTATTATCTAAAAAATAGATTTTATAATTACTATTTACAGAACCTTCAATTGCAAATTGTGCACCTATTGAACCAGCTGGAAGATACATATCTTTATCCAAAATACGTACTGCTCCTCTTAAATCTTTATATTTAAGATTTGTATTGTATTTTTTATTAATATCTTTTACTATATTTTGTGCTTCTGTTGATAATTGTTTTTGCACACTTTCATTTTTCAAAGCTTCAGGGTTGTAATCAAAGTCAGGTTGTGCAATCTCAACGTCTAATCCCTCAGGCACTTTAGGCTGTTCTGGCTTCACTTCTGGCTTTGTTTCTGGTTTTGGGTCTGGTTTCACTTCTGGTTTCGTTTCTTTTTCTATAACATTAATAGAGTTGAATAAGAACTGGCTATATTGTTCACGAGTTACATGTGCATATGGTGAATACAGCTTACCTCCTGTACCAATAGTAACGCCATTTTCTTCTAATGCACTAATTGCTTTTAATGCCCATGAGTTTTTATCAATGTCAGTAAACGATGTTGTCTTAGTAGCTTTAAATTTAAAAGCATTTGTAAGAACTTGCGCCATTTGTTCACGAGTTAGAATATCATCTGGTCCAAATTTCCCTTCACCATAACCAGCAACAAGACCTTCTTTAGCAAGTGCTAAGATTTCTTTTTCAAACATATGTCCTTTAATATCAGAAAACGGGTTTTTGAAGCTAGCATCTGCATCCGCTGGTTTTACATATGCATAAATCATACGCGCCACTTGCCCACGAGTTACATTGTCACCAAAACCAAACTGTCCATTTCCGTATCCTGCTACTACCTTACGGTTTGCTAAACCATAGATTGCTTTTGTAGACCAGTGATTTGCTGGAACATCATTGAATTTTAATGAGTCTGTGTTATCAGCCTTAACAGTAAATGCCCCCGCTCCTAATAGTGACGTTCCCATAATTGTTAGTGCTGTTGCTGTTTTTAAAAATTTATTAGCCATTTTTTGTTCCTCCAAATATATTAGTTTTTTCATAGATTCTTATATTGTACCTAAACTAATCATAAAATCTATATAATTTAACATATAAATTAATTAATTATCGTTTTTTTATAACCGCTGTTCTATATGGAAAATATTACCATATAGAACTAGGCTTGTAAAGTATTTTTATATATTTATTTTTAAATATAGTTTTTTGCCCTTTATACGTATTCTTATTTTCAACGGAAATAGATTTGTCCCATTCCATCTTTGTTTGCCCATATCGGCGCTTTCACACTATCTATCCCTATCATTTTAAAAATAAAGAAGTGATGTTCAGCTTTTATCTTAAAATTCAACGGCTTATTATGATCTACGCGCCCTTTTGTATATTCATATTTCCATCCATCCATATTCTGCTCTTTCATTTTCTTCTCTATATCAGGAATTAGATTTACATTTTTCCCTTCATATGTGTACTGAAAACCACCTGTTTTTTCTGCTAACTCTACTGTACTAGAAGCAAAATCATGTGCCTTTATTAACTGCATTCCATACAGTACACCTTCTGGTATAAGAGTTATCAATAGTAAAGAAAGCGTTAGAAAAAGCGCTGTTGTTACTGTATTTTGCATTTCTTACACACCTACTTTTTCTTATCTATTTCACGTTTCCTCCAGCTTTCTTGTTGTCAGAATCTGCTTCATAAATAAATATGTGTTTTGCGTTACTCTTAATGCTGCCTTGCTTTTCATCAAATAGTTTCGTATAACTAGCCGCTTCGGCTTCTCCTTCTACCGCAATCATTGCAGGTTGCTCTTGTACAGCATGTATAGAAAACTCTCGTTTTGATGCTGGATCCTTAAATGTTGCATTTTTGATATAAGACTTTTCAAATTCTTTCTTTGCGATTTCTGGTTCAATAGCAATTTCTTCTTGCGCTCGTAAAACACCAACTTTTACGGCTTTATCCATCACTGCACTTCCAGCACGTTCTAATGCAGACTTATTATCTGTGTGTGTTGTATCTCCAATAATCATATCTGTCATTAAGAATAAACAACCAACAAACAACAATATTGAGGCGGCCCCTATAATAAATTTTTGCATCTTTCTTCACCCCTCCTTAATTTTCAGATTTTCGAAATCGGAATCCACTTAAAATGGAACTTTTCTTTTGATTCAACAATTGGTTTGGCAGCAATAACTCTGCTATCTCCTTCATTATGCCTTCAAGCTCTTTATAATAGTTCCGACTAGATAGTAACGTATTACTATTTAATTGCGATTCAAATACATCTTCTATCACATATGGTGCTAAAGCAGTTAATAACTTATCTCCAAAACATTCTTCTACTACTTCATTCTTTAAAAGTGCAGGAGAAAACTTATTCCCAATGATTCTCGTTTTCTCTAAAGCTAAGTAAGAAACGAGCTTTCTCTCTTTTTGTGTAAGAGGATGTGCTATCTTTAGCAATTGATGTAGATCTGGTTCGGCTACAAAGAATATGTAATCTGCCATTTCACATATCTCATGGTATAAATCTTTATCCCAATCGCTCCCCGCATCAATTATGGATATAGGTGCTTCTTGGTTAGCCAATAAAACCTTAATAAAATGGTCAAAATCCTGCTCTGTCTCGTTTTTCAACTCCTGATCCACTATAGGATTCTTTACAATATAATTGATTTTTCCTTGCTTCCATTTTGGAATTGATAATATATCAGATTCCTTCTGTAGCATCTCCTTATACCGCTGTAGCATAAATTCACTACGATAGTTTTCTGGTGCTTCTGTATATCCCTTAAGTAACGGATACGTATAGCCATCATCATATAGATTCTCTATATAGTTCACATCAATCCGTAGTTCATTTAAATAAGTTGCTAAAAGATGCGAAACAAAAGTAGCACCACTTCTTCTGTTCATACTGGCCACAACAATTGTTCTTCTTGGAATAGCAATACCTATTTGTTTCTCATATACCGGCTCAAAAGCCAATTTATACTGTTTTTTTATAATAGGTGCTTTGGGCGTCTCCTCTGGAACAGACTTACGCTTTTGTTTGTTTTTAAATAGTTTGTTGGATTTAGAGGCAGGTTCACTGTTGCCACCTTCCTCTAATTCACTTGATACGTCCTCTTCTTCCTCATCAACAGGAACCTCAGGCAACTTTGTTTGTTGCGGTGCCTGACTTGCTCCTATAATTTCCGCTACATTTTTAATATCCGATTCTTGTAGCAACTGCGGAATGACTTTATTATCAATATCAATTTTACGAGAGTTAAAAATATCATAGATACCAAGATAAATCAGTTTCGCCAAAAACTCATCATCATTTTCACGCTCTGTAAATACCACAATACGAATATCTCGATTAAAGCGAATATCTCTTAGCTTCTGTAAAATAATTAGTTCTCGTTTCTCTTCATGTCCCGCATCAATATTTAATCGTTTGTCATTAATACATAAAATATTGGGTTGTTCAGTATCTAGAATTTCATCTAGATACTTGATGTGCATCACATCACTATCAGCTACTTCAAATCCCGCACCAATAAAATCCTCACGTAAATATGCCGTATATACAGTATCACTAATAGCTAATACAATTTTTTTCACCATACTTAACCTCCTACAAACTCTAACGTTGGATTAAAATCATGTTTTCAATTGGAATTTGTGCCTGAAGA
>NZ_NJGF01000083.1:0-7232 GCF_002209985.1 Bacillus sp. K2I17 | reverse complement strand
AATATCGAATCTCAATGGCTGCTTAGTCTTTTTTTAAAGCTGTCTACTTGACGGGGATAAGACCAACACAGTGTCTTTTTATATTTATTAAGACTACTTTCATTAATTACATACACCTAATTAGAGAGGTTTTGTGAATTTCTTCTGTGGACTGATACCATTGTTACCCTACTCATTTCTTCTTCAAACAAGTTTCTCAAAAATAAAAATGGTACTTATGGGATTTTTATAACGATTACAATAATTTAATTTCTTATATTTTTCCACCTATGAACTTACTTAATGACCGCATTTTACAGAATACAAAGACCCAACCCTCGTTTTACAATGTATACTCCTGAGTAGCTTTTTACTAAAAGAATAAATTCCAACAATTTTCTATTTAGAATTTAATTTATCATTGACTAGGTAAAGATAATTTCTCTATAATTTCTCTCCATTCAAACTCATAAACCTCTGGACTTCTTATAACACAAATTGGAATGTTTATACCATTCATATTTTTAATATTAAAAGTAAATCTTATAACGTTTAATGGAAACAATTTATTATTGATATTTTTCATTAATTCTTGTATAGAAAAATCCGGAAACTCAATCGTAATATACTCTAAGTTTGGAGTATATTCTTCTTTTGTTATCTTTGCATATCCATACTTACTATCATACACATTAATAATTGAATTTAAAAATGAAATAACTTCTCCTTCTTCCTTTTTCTTAGAATCTATATCATATAAGTAATAGACTTGGTTATCTATATAAACCTTTGCAAAATACTTCTGTTCTAATAAATTTTCTCCAGTAAAATAAAAATTCGAGTTATTTTTTAAATCACTTATTAATTCCTTACATTTAGGAATCTGATGAAGCCAAGAACTACTTACTACAATACTTTCATCGATTATTTGTGCAGTAATATTCATACAGCGTAATTTATTTAATGCCAAGATACGATGGGTTCCATCTAAGACAAGATATTTGTTTGATTCAGTTCTCATAATAATTGGTAGATTATTTAAGGCTTTTTGAGCATCAATGTTACTTTTAATTTTAATTAATTGTTCTTCGTTATATTCTTCAAAAAAAATTAATTGTTCATATGGAATAAATTTGATTTCATAAATCATAATTTTAGCACCTCTCTTAATTTCCGACACTTTAATGTTTTATTATCAACGATAAGAATCCTAATTTTAGTGGATTCAATATTAAAGTGAAACTTCTACACAACTATTAATTAAATAAAGGAACTGTAATTAAACGTATTACAGTTCCTTTTGATAAAAAGTACTTAATATAAACTTAACACTTTTCCTAATCCCTCTTGTTTCGCTTTCTCATAAATGGCATGAGCACATGCAATATCCTCAATAGCCATTCCCATAGGATTTAATATAATAATTTCTTCATCGGTCACTCTTCCTGATTTTTTACCAGTTATAATATCGCCAAGTTCTGCATGAAGCATTTCTTTTGAAAATTTCCCTTCTACTACGAGCTGATTAATTACCTTCTTTTCTCTATTTGCTTGATCCCAATCGTCTACAATTACCTTATCAGCCTTTAAAAAAGCTTCTTTTTCTATATCCATTATAGAGATATTACTAACGAAAGTTCCTTTTTGAATCCAATCTGCTTCAATATATGGAGTGTCTGCTACCGTACATGTTACAAGCACCTCAGCTTGTTCTACCGCATTTTTTGCTGATTCTTTTACATGAAAATCGACATGACTAAAACGTTCTTTCATTTCTTGAGCAAAAGCTTTCGCTTTTGCATGATCCAAATCAAATAAATTAATTTGTCTAATATGATTAAACTGTTCTAGTAAAGAATTTATGTGCATTTTAGAAATTAATCCGCAACCGATAATTGAAACATTTTGAAATCCTTTTTTGGCTAAATATTTTGTTGCAACTACAGTGACAGCTGCTGTTCTCATAGAACTAATTACACTACCTTCTAAAATGGCAATTGGAAAATTTGTTTCTGGATCATTTAAAATAATTAAAGCACTAGCTCTTTCCATATTCTTCTTAGTTGGATTATCAAACTTACTTCCGATCCATTTAATTCCTGAAATAGAAGGTTCGCCAAGATAAGCTGGCATAGCAATAATTCTATCTGCGATATGCTCTCCATCTTTATTCGTTTTTAAATACGGCTTTAAAGGTTGACTAAAGTTTCTTTCTGAATGTAAGGTTAGTGCTTGTGTAATAGCATGAACGTAAATGTTTGCTTTATAACCACCTAAATCTATAATATCCTGTTTACTAAGATAAACTAATTCTGGTTTTGTTTCTAATAACATAATTAACACTCCCTTAAAATAATATCTATTTTATTTAAACTAAAATGGAATCATTAATCGATTGTGGTAATTCAATACCATGTTCATCTAACCATTCATCTGAAAATATAGTATTATAATATCGATCACCTCTATCTGGTAATATCGCTAATACTTTTTTAGACTTTGGTAGTTTATCTATTAATCTTAGAGCTGCACATACAACTGCTCCGGAAGATCCACCAACTAATATCCCTTCTTTTGATACAAGCTCTCTTGTTATAAAAAAGGCATCTGCATCATTAACGTAACTTAGATCATCATAAAGATTTCGATTCACATTTCCAGGAACAATTGCATTTCCTATCCCCAAAAGCCTTCTTACCCCCGGCTGTCCTCCGAATATAACTGATCCTACAGCATCAACAGCCATAACTTTTACAGATGGGTTTAATCTTTTCATGCCTTTTGCGACACCTGTAATTAATCCAGCAGTACCTACAGGACATACAATCCAATCTAAAGTATCATTAAAATCATCGTAAATTTCTTGAACTAAAGTTTTTACATAAGCCTCCGGATTTTCAGGATTATTATATTGATTAGGCCAATAAGCTCCATCAATTGAATTCGCTAAATCTTGTGCTGTTATAAGTCGAGTTTTCAAATAGTTTCCGTGCTCGTCTGATACATCAACCATATGAATTTGGGCACCATATGATTTAATAAGATTCAGATTCACTTTACTTATTTTAGGGTCAACTACACAAATCATTTTATACCCTTTCATCTTTGCTACTAAGGCTAAACCAATTGCAAGATTCCCCGATGAGGATTCAACAATTGTTCCTCCTGGCTTTAACTGTCCACTATTTTCAGCATATTCAATTACTCGCTTTGCTACCCTATCTTTTGAACTTCCTCCAGGATTAAATCCTTCTAATTTCACATAAAGTTGAGCACTCTCAGGTGGGACCAGCTTATTAATTTTTACAATAGGTGTTTCTCCTATTAATGAAAGAACGTCATCATGAATCATGTTTTTGCCCCTTTTCACATTAATCAACTCATTTAATTTTTATAAAAAACCAATATCCATACTCCAATCATTTATCAATTTAAATTTCACATAATAAGACTGGGTCGGTATACAACCGAATTGATTTTTCCCATAATTCCAATAATTCTACCCAATCCTCCTCTACAAAATCTTCTCGGATTAGAAAACTTAATGGAATGTTTAGGTTCAAAATACGCCCACAATTTAATTTAAACTTAGTTACCCCTGCAGGGAGTAGTAAATTTGATTCTACTAATTGTTTAATTTGATATAACTCTAGCAAAGTATAGCTAAATACTATGCCGTCTAAAGGAATTAATTCGTCATTTGTTATTCTAGTGAACGGATATTTATTAGTATAAGCATTAACAATTTCTTTCCAAACTTTAATTTTCATTTCCATATCTATTTCTAATTCTGGATTAATATTAAGATCGTACTTTATTCCATTAATAAATACTGTTGCAATTGAATTTTCACTTTTAATATTTTTACTCAAGAAAATATTAGAATTACCTTTTAATACCTCTAATACTCCCTCACTATCTGCTATATGATGTGACCATGCTCCAATTGATAAATAATCTGCTTTAACGACTTGAACAACCATTCTTTTACAATTCAATTGCTTCAAGGATAACGTCCGGTGTGCTCCATCAAGGATTAGATATTTATCTTTAGCTAATTGTAAAGCGATTGGCGGATTCTTTAAAACCTGTTCATTTTTAATTTTATTACTTAGCTTCTTTAACCTTTCAAGTTCATACTCTTCATGTAAATATATTTGCTCGGTTGAAATTACTTTTAAGTCATCTAGCATACCATTTCCTCCTGGAAACTATTTTCATCATTTAAGATAAAGTTTTATATAAATCTATTAATTCTTTAAGAAGAATTTCTTGAATACTAAATGTATATCTTTTATTTTCCGAACATTTTAAAGCAACTGAAACAATATAATCAGGGTCTAATAAAAAGGAATTATATAAAAATCACCTCCTTTAATAATTCCGCTATTTTCTGGTACAGAAATAGATAAAGGAGGTGTGTAAAGTCCTGTACCTCTGGCTTTTAATAAAGCTTCCTTCCTTGTCCAAATTCTAAAAAACATCTCTTTCTTATCTGTAGACTTTATCTGATCTAATACTAAGTTAATTTCTTTTTCACAAAAAACTACATTCATAACATCTAAATAATTTCTATTGGTCTTTTCAACATCTATTCCAATATATTTTTCTTTTGCAATTCCACAAACAATAATCTGACTTGTATGTGATAAATTAAAATACATAGGATTTCGTTGTCTATTGAATTCCCATTTTACATATGGCTTTCCAAAACTATTTTTTTTAAACAAAATATCATATACTAACAAATTTAATTTTTGTGCAAATAGAGATTTCACCAGCAGTCTTCCAAATAAGAACTCTATTTTTTTATGCTCTACTAAGTAACTATTAAATTCTACCTGCTCTTCTTCATCTAAAACATTCAAACAACAAGTAAAATCTGATATTTTAATATTTTCAGGTATTTTTAGATAAAAAACGGATACTCTTTCTTCCATTATTCTTCCTCTCAACAATATTTCACTTATCATCCATTTGTATAAAAATAAATTTATTTGATAACATGATGAAATTCATTTAATAATTTTCTAATAATTCCTTAGAAATTAAATATAGCAACTCATTTTCTACATCTTTTAAATAGAAATGATTCCCTGGTAACATCTGAACTTTAAAAGCTTTACTAGTGTGTTTCTCCCACTGTTTTAGGTGCTCTAAACGAACTCTATTATCTTCTGTTCCACCATACGCCACAATAGGACAATTTAATTTATTTCTTTCTTTATATACATACTTTTCACACACTTCAAAGTCTGCACGTATAGTAGGTATAATTAATTCCATTAGCTCTTGATTACGTAATATTTCGTCAGATGTTCCTCCCATTTCTTTTAACTTCTCAATAAAAATAGGTACAGATAAATCATGCATATTATTTGTTATTGGTGATAGATGCGGTGCCCTAAAACTCGAAATAATTAACTTCTCTGGAGATGTTGAAAACTTTTCTTTTAGATACCATGACATTTCATAACTTAATAATGCCCCCATACTATGTCCAAAAAATACATATGGCCTATCTAATAAAGGAAGAATCTCTACTGCTAATTCACATATAATAGATTGGATATTATTGAATGGTTTCTCCATAATTCTATTTTCTCTACCTGGTAGTTGAACAGCAATTACTTCAATCTGTTCTGGTAATTCAGTTGACCATTTTTTAAAATTACTAGCACTTCCTCCTGCATAATGAAAACAGAATAACCTCATACCAGCTGGAAAATAATTCATCTTATTGAATTTTTTGAAATATAGAGATGGTGAATAAATATTATTCATATGAAACACACCTTTAAAAATTTAATTAAAATTAGAACTAGGATTTTATAATTTTTTTGCTTATCCCTTTTAAGAATATATCAATATGATGTGCAATATCTTCAGCATGCGGAGACTGAATCATACTATAATGATTTGCATTTAGCTCTATAACATTTAATTGTTTTTCTACATATTTTCCCCAAAACAAGGTGTCATCTTCTACATGATTATTTTCTTTATCTGGATGATTTGCAGTAAAAAGTAATATATCTTGATTCAATTTTGCGGGCTTATAATTACGATAGGCATTAAGATTTGTTTGAAATACCTGAATCATCTTTTTTAGATCTTCAACTTGTATATCTTGCTTAAACTTTGAATGATTCTTTAAATAATTTCTTACATAGCGAATACGTTCATCTTGCATACTTAAATTTTTATATCCTAATATTAATTCTTCGGAAACCTCTAGGTTATATTGCTTCATTAAATCATTCATAAATACGGCTAAATCATCCCATTCTGATGTAACATTATATATATCTGGTGCCCATGTATCTAGTAATATAATGGCTTCAACCTTTATTCCTTTCTCAACTAATTGTCTTGCCATTTCAAAAGCTACAACCCCGCCAAAAGACCATCCACCAATAATATAAGGCCCTTCTTCCTGAACATTCTGCATTTCCTTAATATAAAAATTAGCCATTTCTTTTATATTTGTTAATATAGTTTCTCCACCCTCTAATCCTAGCGACTGAAAAGCGTAAAACGGACGCTTAACACCTAAATATTTAGCTAATTCAAAATAACTTATAATATGTCCACCAATAGGATGAACAAAGAAAATAGGTCTCTTCTCCCCCTTTGGTTGAAGAGGTACTATTGAATTATTAACTTTATAAATATTATTTCTATCTATTTGTTTTGCTAATGCAGCAATTGTTCCACTTCGGAAGATTACAGTTAATGGAATTTTCACATTGAATTTCTTTTTAATTTTTGACATTAATTGAACTGCCAATAAGGAGTGCCCACCAATTTCAAAAAAATTGTCATATAAGGAGATTCCGGAATAACCCAGTAACTCTTCCCAGATTTCAACTAATTTTTTTTCAACATCTGTTTTTGGTTCACTATATTCCGGTCGTTTAATTAAAGACATATCTGGAGCAGGCAATGCCTCCTTGTCTACTTTCCCATTAATTGTTAACGGTATTTTTTCTAATAACACAAAAGCACTCGGTACCATATAATCAGGCAACTGCTTTGACATGTAATTGCTAAGTTTCTCAACCTCATCAGCTGTAAGATTTTCTCCAATAATGTACCCCACTAGTTTTTTGTCACCTGGAATGTCTTCTCGAACTAAAACAATACCCTCACGTATTTTAGAATATTGATTAAGTATAGTTTCAATCTCTCCTAATTCAATTCTAAATCCCCTCAATTTAACTTGTTGATCTATGCGGTCAATATACTCAAGA
>NZ_NJGF01000082.1:0-7631 GCF_002209985.1 Bacillus sp. K2I17 | reverse complement strand
GTAGGCCCAGTACTTCCAGTAGGCCCAGTGATCCCAGTAGGCCCAGTACTTCCAGTAGGCCCAGTGTCCCCGGTAGGCCCAGTGTCCCCAGTAGGCCCAGTGGGTCCAGTAGGCCCATCGGTAGGTCCAGTAGGCCCAGTAGGCCCAGTAGGTCCGGTAGGCAGTGTGAATGGTGGAATAGCTGGTAAAGTAGGTCCGAGTAAATCAGGATTTATTGCAGCAGAAGATAAAAACTCGTCCAATATAATTCACCTCTAAAAAATTCGTATTACTAATAGTAAATGCAATAATAAAGCGATGCGATATGGACAAGCGAATGTATTTTATAAATTTAACAAAAATTTCATTTAATAAGTATTCAAAAATCAAAAAGGAGCTATCTTAATTGTCTCTTCAATATCTAAATCTCCAAAATCCACTGTATATAATCCGAATCCTTCTTTTCCATCTACATATAGTAATGCTTTTCCGCCTTCATCATCACCGATTGCCAGTGAATTTGGTATATATTTTTGAATATCATGTGCTTCATTCATCTCTATGCAATCAGTAGGGCTCCAAATACGTATGTAAAGTTCATTTTGTACATTAATCTCTGCATTTGTACAATGTTGGATTACTTCTAAATAATCTAATGGTACATCTATTGATGAGAACTTTTGTAATTCTTGAATGGCCTCTTTACTCGCTGGTGATTCCTGAGCTTCTAATGTGAAGGCTTCATTTAATTTTTCTAGAATATTCATTAATAATCAATCCTCTCATACTTTACTTTTAATTTATCAAGAGGAACTGTTAAATGCTCATCAAAAGGTATCATTGGCTCAGTTTCAGGTGAATCCCATGGGCGTCTTGAATCAACTGTCTTACGATGTACTGTTACATAATCTGTTTTAAAAATTCTTTCAAATCGAGATTCAAAGTATTCTTGTTTTGAAATTATGTAGGAAAGGGAAGAGATTGTAAATATAAAATACAAAAATGAAGACTATGTGTATGTGAAATATGATATAAAGATGTATTCAGACTCTGGAAGAACAAAATTAGTTGATTTGTATTCAGAACAGTTTGCTGAAAGATATAGATAATACTTTTCTTTAAAATAAAAAACTGAACTAGGTAATTTCCTAATTCAGCTTTTTTAACATGATTTCACCCATATAGAATTTTTCTACCAACAAAATTAAGCTTCCACTTTTTACAAGAAGGACATAAATATAATTCAATAACAACAATACTGTCCTCAACTAACTCTTCAAACTTATCAAACGGCATTGTATCAACCATTTTATATACATCCATACATTCACCACATTCACACTTCGCACTTCGCACTTTCTATAGAACGAGAATTAAATACTTCTAAAGCATTATTACATAAGAAGTAAACCAATTCATGTGAAGGCTCTATTTCAGATGCTTCAGCTTCACGCCATACGCTTCTGGGAATCTCAGGTGATACACTTACTAGTCAATCCTCTATTATTTGACGCCAATCGAATAATAGAGTTCGTTTTTATTTAGTTTAAACAATTCTGTTTCTAAAGATATAAATACTAAGACTGTGTATTTTGTTGTAAAAATGCTTCTAAAATTCTTTTAACTGGCAGACTCGATTTTTTCAGTAGACTCTCTGCTTTATCCATTATTTTCTTGTTGGAAGCGATTATTTTTTTATATTCTTCATTGTTAAAAGAACGCAAAGAGTCTATTACATATTCAGCTAATTCATCATTCGCATTGAGTAAATCTAGTAATAAATTGAATCCATTCATCCCAGTATCTTCATCTATACAATATACTAATCTAATTTTATATTTATCATCTCTGTCCTTTAGATTTTGAAGCAATTTATCCCAATCATTTTCAGTAAATTCACTTATCAACTCTTGTACATACATAAATTCATCATCATAGAAGTAGTTATCTGAGCTATTTTCAGATAATACTGCATCTACTTTTTCATACATTTATGTTCCTCCTCTATTTGGTAAATCCACCTGGTAATGGTGCATTAATTTGACCTGTTGGATATCCACTAACCACATTGTCACCTATTTTTATTACATCAATTTCTACGCCGTCAATAATTTCCCTATGAAAAGTTGCTCCATCTCTCCCTCTAATACCTAACGGGGAAGAGTTACCTATATCAGTTATACTATCTAAAATCTTTGTATCACTCCAACTATCTGGAAATATTGTACTATTTTTTATTTTAGCCAATTTCCCGTCAGGGAATTGAGTCGTATATTTGATATCTTTCGTACCATTTGGATTGACCTTAATCGTCTCTGTAGCATAATTAGGATGACTATTTTTAATATTTGATGAATGTCCTCCAATAATTTCATTTTTATTAGGATTTTTTCTCTGTCCCAAAAGAATTTTCTCTTCCATTTCGGATGAAATAATTGACTTAGTCCCGCTGGCTTTCCCAACAGGTACTTTTTTAGCTGTATTTACAGCCTCAGTAGCCTTAGCAGTCATTTTAACTCCTTTTCCTACTTTAGCTATCTTTCCAAAGGGTGTAAGTCCGGCTACAGCCATGACACCTGCTCCAGCACGTTCCCACCCCGAAAGTTTTTCGCCAGTAGATGGATCAATACCATCCCAAACACGACGAACATCATACTCACCACTTATTTCACCCGCTATATCCCTAGCTAGTTTTTTACCATCAAAACCCTCTTTTTCTGATGATAGTGGTCCACACATTGCACCTTTTTCCATTGTAACATCTTGATTATCTGTATTGCGGAATTTTTCGGCAATTCGTTTCAAATCTTCTTCCACTTGTATAAGTGAATTGATAGATGTAAAAGCTTTTGGTCTCGCATCATTGAACATTTGAATGAATTGTTGATTAGAGGCACCAATCCATTGAAAACACAAATGATCAATTTCATTACATAAATTATTATGTATAGATTCTAATGCGATTCTGGTATTACTTGCACGATTTGCGACTTCTTCTAGCATTTCAGGTGTTACCTTGATTTGAACCATTTTTTTCCTCCCTTTCCCAATTAAAATTATGAGACAAAAAGAAAAAAATGTAGATACAGAAACTTTAGATTAATATAATAATATTCGCGTGAAATATAATCTACTTAATTGTAAATGAAGTCTATATATGTTAAATATTCCCTTACAAAAGAATAGTTTTATTAAAAAAAACAGTCCTGTTGGGCGGCTTTTTTATTTATTTCGTATTAAGTGGGATTAGCTGAGGAATATGGGCACCAAGTAGAAATGGATAAGTTGGAGTAAACTACCCGTTCAATAATGTATTAAATATTTCTGTTTAGCTACTTGTTACTTTATCGGATGGATAGATGTGCATAAGTGATACTATGAATATCTAAAGTGAATTAAAAAAACAAGGTTTCCAATGAAAACCTTGTTTTTTTATCTATTAATTATTTTCTTTTAACATTTATGTATATTCTTTCATAACCATTTGATGCAAGCATTGTGCCTAACTCCATTTTGTAGTTACCCTTATCTAAGTATGCGTGATAATCTCGCTCCCCTGAATTTTTGAAAGGTAATGCAACAATATCGTTAATTTCTTTATCTAGATTTAAATCTGAATTTATTAAGGTAATCCAATTTTTTGCTAACTCTACAGTAGCTTTATCAATTATAAATGTAATCATGAAATCATTTTCATTCTCACCTACTAAATAGAGTTGCCCTTGTCCATAATCATAAATCTTTCCTAAATTAGGATTAGAGGAAAGTAATTCTACCCTTTCACCATCGCCCATCTGGCCGCCGCTGATATATACGCTTTCGTATTTGAAATCTTCATTATAATTATTGTTTATTTTAGTTATTAGATTTTGAGCTTCTTTAGATACAGAATTTATTAGCAACGGTGAACTGTTTGTCCAGCTACTACTGTCGTAATGAAATTCACTTGTAATCATAGAGCTAGGGAGATCAAACGGTGGTAATTCAGGTTTTGCTTCTACAAAATTAATTGCATTATATAGAAACTGTGCATATTGTTCACGAGTTACAATTTTTTTAGGTTCAAACATATTATTTCCTGTTCCAACTACAATTTTATTTTCTTGAAGTGCACTGATTGCGTCAGTAGCCCAATAATTTTTTTCAACATCTTCAAATGTAGTTATAGATGATGTTCTTAATCTGAAAGCCTTTTTTAATACAGCAGCCAACTGTTCACGAGTTAAAGTATCATCTGGGCCAAATTTACCATTACCATATCCATTCATAATTCCAGCTTTAGCAATCGCTAAAATTTCTTTTTCAAACATAGTACCTTTTACATCATTGAATGGATTTTTGAAAGGAGGGTCAGTAGGATCAGTCACTGGTTGCATATAAGTATATAACAATCTAGCAACTTGACCTCGTGTGATGGGATCACCAAAACCAAATATACCATTTCCATAACCAGCAAAGATCTGTTTCTCTTTTAAATCCATAATTGCATTATAAGACCAATGATCTGAAGGAACATCGCGAAATCCAGTCTCAGCTTGTGCATTTGTTAAAGAGGTAAACGTTGATGTAGCAAGAACAGCGCCTGCTATAATAATTTGTTTGAATTTCATTAGTGAGCTCCTTTTAATTAATTTTTTTACAAATTAATTACTTATTTCATTAACAAATATAAATATAGCAATTAATATTATATTTATATTTGCAAATTAAATCAATATTTAGTGATAATTGGATATTTAGATAGATTACAAATAAATTTCGATTACTATCCATAACTACTAGGAAAGGCATACTATGTAAGTTTGATTAAATGCAGAAACTTGAATGAAGTCCGTATCTGCATTACGAAATAAAGGGCCGGATGTATACGTTTGATAGCGAGGTTCGCATTGACAATCACAGTCGCATTTTTTATGTTTCTTCCGATAACACTTATGTGAACGGTCGTAATAAAAGTTTGACATATTAATCACGCACCTCCTTTTTAGTACATGCTATGCGAAGAGTAGGAGGGAAGCTTGGACAATAGAGTATAGTTATTTAAGACAGAAATAGAAAAGACCGTCCCATTTAGAGACGGTCTTCTTAATTACTATAACCTAGTATTTATCAGTCCCAAAGACATGTTCTTTGTCTTTAAGCTGGCACTCAAAAACTTAACAATGTTTCTTTTTACAATGACAACAAATAAAGAAACATTTACAACGACACTTATTTTGCTTAAACTTCCAATCGTCATCGCAATTGTGCTTATCTTTAGATTTCCACCAATCGTCATCACAATGATGCTTATTTTTAGATTTCCACCAATCATCACAACAATGATTTTTCTTAGAACTCCAGCAATCATTATTCCAGGACATTCTTTTATACCTCCCTTCAATTAGGGTTCATACTATTCTATGTTTTAGTAAAAAAACTGCTTGTTTATTAACCTATTGTTATACTCTTATATGATAGAGAGCTTTCTACTAGATATAGAATTCATACAAACTATGCTAATTTCTAAGGGATAGTGGAGAGAACTACTAGTTGCGACATTTATCAACAAACACTAGTTGAAGAAAAATATTCTCGTTTTAAATAATATCTTATCTTTGGGTACGTTTTTTGGGTGTATATTTCACAATAGCGAAGGAAAAACATACTATATAAATGCAAATGAAGCCTATGTGTATGTGAAGTAAAAACAAGCCGTCCTGTCGGCTTGTTTTAGTTTATAACGTATTAAATGGGTTCAACTGGGGAGATCGGTTGGATAAAACTGCCCGTTCAACATCGTATTCCCTTGCTGAATCACTCCTCCAAAGTTAATGCCCCATGTATTTATGATAACTAGTCGGACAGGGTCTAGTGGTAGTGCAGCGTCTGTTGGAATAGCCGGATTTACTGGCTGTGTCACTCGAACTACGTATATAGGGTCTTGTGAAAAATAGGTTCTTGGGGGGCAAACACCCTTAAGCTAAAAAGTTGCTGAGGTGGAATCATAAATGTAACTGGACCAATAAACGGAGTTACTCCTTCGGGTTCGCAATAGATACATTATCCATTACCATTCTTATTGCCTTCGTCATCATCTGAACCACCGTTATCATTGTTAATTAACTCCCCACAAAGATATTCATAAGAGGGAAATACATCACCAACACAAGTATCTTGGTAATTTTGTACCGCTATAGTTACAATTTGTGGCTCGTCTGTTTGATTAAGCGCAGAAACTTGAATGAAGTCGGTGTCCGAATTGCGAAATAAAGGTCCAGATGTTAACGTTTGATAGCGAGGTTCACAAAGACAATCACAGTCGCATTTTTTACGCTTCTTCCGGTAGCACTTATGTGAACAGTCGTAATAATAGCATGTACTAAAAAGCACGAACCTCCTTTTAATTTATATTTACTAATTTGTTGAATCTAAATTCTGTATTTAAATCAAAGGCACCTGTATAATACACTGTTTCTATGATGAAAGATTGGAATTCACAATTGATGCAAAAATAAATGGCTGGACACAATATAAAGTACATAATAGCAAAGATCAAATATTTTATATTATAGCAAACTCAGAGTTAGTTACTGTCAAGAAAAGAGAAATTCACTTTTATAAGGAAGAACGTTATTGTTTTCAATTCTATTATCTAATTTAATAAATAAAAAGTTATCGTAATCTTTGGTATGTTAAGTATCGAGGTTTTCACAGATAATGCCCCTGAATATATTATTTGAATTTTCTGAAAATATAGGGAGACGTTTGAATTTATATTATTAGTGAGCAAGTCTAAGCAAATTGCAAGAATAAACATAATCTATCTTATAAAGTAGTGAGGCAGTACTAAAAAGATGAGATTTACTTTACTAGTTTTTTTATAGTAAGTAGGTTGGATTCCAAAAGACTTCTTCACTACTTTATAAATTTTAAAGGAAAGGATGATATAAATGGCAGAACATCGTGAAGATGAAATCCGTACTTTGTTACGCGCATTTCAATTAGTAGGAGCGAGGGTTGTATTATTTTTGCCTTCATTTCACGTAGAAGGTCTTATTACTCGAATCGGAGAAACCTTTGTTACACTTCGTCGTGGTAATGGAGAGGGCGTAGAAGTTGAAAGTAATGATAATGGAAATGCACTTGAAAATCCTAACCAAATTAGTGTCAAAATTAGTGATATTTTATCAGTTAGTGATGATCGAGGAGAGTAATTAGCAAGGTGAAAAAATGCACTAGGTATTGTATTCCTAGTGCATTTTTTAATGTTATATAAAATTCAAATAAACAAAAAATGTATCAAGTATGGAATTTGAAATTAATTACATACAAGCCTCTTGATAGGACTCTTATCGTAATTTATAAAAAAAGTTTGAAAAATATAAGTTATATCTATATTTTAGGTAATTGTACTATCACTTTTATACAAGTCATGTTTACAATATAATACAAACCTTTATAGGAGGGGATTATGTGTGTAAGTTCTGTTCAAATCAAGACAATACCAAATCTAAATTCAGATTATTCGATATAAAACCTATTCCGTTTTTTATTCCATCAAAATCTTTTGCATATTCATCAGGACCTCAAGAAACACCTGATATCTCAACACAAACAATTAGACCTCAAGAAACACCTGATACCTCAACACAAACAATCAGATCTCAAGA
>NZ_NJGF01000081.1:0-8281 GCF_002209985.1 Bacillus sp. K2I17 | reverse complement strand
TTTTTATCTCCAGCGCTAGAAACATCCACACCACTTGTACCATTTAAAGCCGTTTTTATTTTATAGGCACCTTGTATGATTACTGGCTTTAGTTTGAACTTTTGAGCTGCTGTATTATTTTTCTCATGTACATTAATGTTGGTATTATTGTTAGTTTTTCCACCTTCAACATTTAATACTAACTTCTCATTCGCTTTGCTTTTTATAATATAATAACCATTCTCTATGTTCTCTAAAATCCAATATTGTTCTTCTTTATGCTCATTTTTTGTAATAAATACATTTCTAGAATTACTAAAAAGATCCCAAGTCAACACGTCTTCAGTCCATAAATTGGTGATTTGATAAGCATCTTTTCTTGCATTATAAAAAAGACTCCATTGATGCCTTTGGGTATCATTATCTTGATATAAGTGTACATTCTTATTTCCAGAAGCAGAAACATCCACACCACTTGTATCATTTAAAGCTGTCTTTATTTTATAGTTCCCCATCATAATGCTTGCTTCTAAAGTTTTCTTTTCAAAATCATTATTACATACCGAATATATATTTATTGCTTGTTCAGTTTGTTCTAAGATTAAGTAGGTTTCCTGCGAAGCACTACCCGATAAAAAAACAGGTATGCTACCAAAGTTTTCTTGATAATTAGTTTGTAATCCTAAAACAGTATGATAATGACCTGCAAATACTGCTTTTACGCCATAATATTCTATTAATTTTGTAAACCTTTCATTTTTCCAACCATTTGGTTTATGGACATTAACAATAATGCTTTTCTCAAGACTTTTAGCTTTTTTAAGCACTTTTTCTAACCAATTTAATGTACTATTCATTTGGAAATGATCCCCAAATATTGGTTTGGACTCTATTTCCATTGTCGGATAATTGTTTAACTGAATTAAATAAAGGTCTCCATAATTAATTGAATATGCAAAACTTCCCTTCAATGCTGTTTTTCCATGAGGAAGGTCACTTTTTTTTATATCTACTTCATCTAGGATACTCTCTGGCATTCTCCGAGTATGCCAATATAAGTCTGATAAAGACCCCGCAGTGCACCTGTTATCTACACAATTATTAAGATTATTTTCAATATCATGATTTCCTAAACCATAGAAATGTCTTATCATTAATCCGTTAAGCAGTTCATTCATTTTACTTCTTTGCCATGGGTGCCCATAAGCTGTAATATCCCCATTTATAATAACTGGAGCTGCTCCATGGGCATAAATATAGTTATTGATATTATTATATTGTTCTCTTATTAAGTTTTCAGAAACTCTTTTTTTTTCATTTTCACTTTCATTACTAGTTCCGGCATCCATTTTGGGAGTCCATGGATACTGTGGATCTGAAGTGATAATAAGGCGTGTAATATTTAAATTTTTTTTATTAAGTTCATTTGATGTATTCATTAATAAATCCTTTCTATTTTTTTTACTATTTGATTAGTGGATTTCTCTAATTCTTCCTATGTTTTTTGAAAATTAACACTAAGTTTTCATGAGAGAAATATTATTGAGATAAGTTTAGACAAAATACCACCTACACTTCTAAGGCTGTTAATCTAATACAACTGAACAACCCTAATAGAACATCACCATCATTAATTCCTTGTTCTATAAAATCTAAAAGAATAGAGGTATTATCTAAGCGTACTATTAAACATTTCTTTATTCTTCCTCTTACTTAAACAATGAGCATATTCATATTTCTTCAGACATTATAAGATATCATTCTTTAACTAAGCACTATCATCACCCCTGTAAAGTAATTATTAGTATTTCTTAACTAAATTAATAGAAAATATGTAGCGCCTATGCATTATTACATACTTTCTATTTCAAATATTACGCACTAATTAAGTTTTTTTTTTGATAAAATAATTAGGAAAATATAAAGATTTTTACTTAAATTTAGTAATTTTGTGATATTAAGTTAGTGGCGGTAATTTAGGAGTAGATGAAAGTTTACATAAAAATCATGTAAACTACTATGATTATTAGAGAGGCAAGCAATTATGAAAAAATTTAATCACTTAATAAATAAAGAATATATTTGTCAGTTAATAGCTCAAACATTTGAGATTTCTGTTCGTTTTTTAGACAAAAATAAAAATATCCTTCATGAAAACAGTTTTAATAATATCCCTAATCCTTTTTATGCTTCTACAGGCGAACAATTAAATGAACTTTATTTAGAGAATGATTTTGTTAATTTTCCTATTATCCGAACAAACACGTATTTAGAAAATTTCATTTTAATTCATCTTGTAAAAGATGGAGATACGGATGGGACTTTTATTATCGGACCATCTATATACTCAGAACTATTAGAAAACAAGATAGAACGAATTCTGAATGATTTTCATGTTACTTTAAATAAGAAAACAGTTTTGAATTACTACCATTTAACTCCTGTTATAAAAAAGACAAAATTGTTATGTATTAGCACTTTATTGTATTACTTAATTTATCAAAAAAAATTAAATTTCAATACAGTTGCGAAAAGAAACCGTTTGTTAAATAAACCTATATGTAATGAAAAGGAACTTGATTTACAAATTTCAATCTGTCATCAAGATAATGTTTTACGTAATGAGATACCACTTTCAATACAAATGTTTGAAACAATAAAAAACGGAGATAAGGAAGGGTTATTAAAAAGGTGGAATTCATTTCCTATTGAAAAAATCGGAGTATTATGCTCTAAAAGTGAATTGAGAAATCGAAAAAATCAAGCCATTGCTGGGATTGCGGTGGCTACTAGATATTCAATTGAAGGTGGTGTCCCTTCTGATAAAGCCTTTACAATTAGTGATTTTTACATAGAAAGCCTTGAAAAACTAAAAGATATAAAATCTATAGAACGATTAATTGAAGAAGCCTTTTGTATTTTTACGGATTGTGTAAAAAGATATCAGAATCAAAATTACTCAAAAACAATCATGGACTGTAAAAATTATATTACTAAGAATATTTATCAAACAATCCCTCTTAAACAACTTGCACATATTACTGGAAAGAACCCAATGTATTTATCTACATTATTTAAAAAAGAAGTAGGAATCCCCTTTAGTGTATACATTCAACAAGAAAAAGTAGAAGAAGCAAAAAAACTATTAACTTTAACTGATCATTCTATATTGGAAATCAGCACTTTACTTAATTTTAACAATCAGAGTTATTTTACTAGTATTTTTAAAAAATATACAAAACTTACACCTAAACAATATCGTAATCAGTATTGCCTATTTTAACATCCAAGTGTTCACTAAATGAGAATTTAACGTGAAGATGAAAAAGCGCAGTGTAATGTATTTTCCCCCCTCTTCTGTACAAAGACATGAAAATGGATTCTTTTTAGACAAGAAAATGGGTAATTTTTTATAAAGGGAGGCTCTTTAAAAGGTGTAACAAAATTAATTTTTCAATTTTGTTACTGGACTAACTATACAGAAGTGTTCAAATGATTAAACCATTAGATATTATATGATGATTTAAATACCTATAAAAAAACTACATTCTATATAGAATGTAGTTTTTTTACTAATTTATTTATTTTTCACTTCACTTTTATAGAAATTGTATAACTGCTCTATAGATGGACTAGATAAAAGAGGAATTGCCCTCTCAACTAATTCTCTATTCCAATCAAACCAACGCATTTCCATTAACATATTAATTTCTGTATCAGTGAACCGTTTTTTTATTTCTTTAGCGGGATTACCCCCAACTATTGTATATGGTGGAACATCTTTAGAAACTACAGATCCAGCTGCAATAATTGCACCTTCGCCAATTGTAACACCAGGCATGATTATAGCATTCATACCAATCCAAGCATCACTTTTTATGACTGTATCACCCTTCGGTTCAAATGATTGTTCTATTTGCTCAACGAATGGATAAACTGTAACCCATTCTGAGTGGTGGTTATGATTACCCCCCATTAATATGACAACTCCAGTTGCAATACAAACATAATTTCCGATTATGAGTTTATCAAGATGCCAACCCATTTGTTCAATTGGATTGAAAAGCGATCGAGACTTAACATCTCCCCACAAATATCTTACACAACCATCTTCAAAATTTTGATGTCCATAATATCCTGAATAATAGGAGTACTCTCCTACTTCAATAAGTGGATTTGTTACTATATCTTTTAAATACTTTGTTTCAGACCAATGATTAAATAATGGATGCTTCATAACTATATTCCTCGCTTCTAAGTATTGTAGATCTTTGCAATTTACTTAGAAGCTTAATACGACAGCCACATTTTTTAATTTTTTCAAACGACGAATCATCATTCTCAAGCCTTTCGTGTATAATAATAAGAGGATAACAAAACAAATTACATTAGTCAATTTTTTGTATCTTCTTTCTTTTTATAGGATCAAATGGTTTATACAATGTATATAATGTTTGTTTGTGATCTGAAAATTATTCATATCTAGAACATAAATTTCTTTTGAAATCTATATATTTCATGAACATTACATTATTATTGGTTAAGTAGTTTAGGGTCTCTTGTCGCAAGCTCGAAAATCGATAATTTTTAGACAAGAAAATAGAGCATTTATGAATATCTTTTGTTATTTATGTAGAATTGAATTTTAACTTCACATTTAATTAGTATTTGCTATTTTTACAAAGTACCCACTTTGGTGTCTTCGTTTAAAAAAGTACCCATTTTCTTGTCTCGATATATGGACAAGAAAATGGGTACTAAATGAAATGTATATGTAGATAATTCAGCATTTTACACTTTAAAATCAGTTCCTACTTTCATGACTTTTTACAAACGACATGAATCTCTAAACTATTTCGAGAAGAAAGTACAAAATTTATTTACTGTCTATTTATCAACGTTTGTTAATGAGATTATATTTTAGACTTATATGCCGTTCTACAATTCTTATTAGAACTGTATTACTCAATATTAATTTCTTCTAAGATTATAGATGGATTAACAACAAATATAATGAAGTTTAAGTTAGTAGTATGTACTAGTATTCTATTCTTCGAGGAAGATGGAGTTCCAATATAAACAACATGATCGAGCTTATTATGAGGAACGTCATTCGTAGATATAGTAATTATATCTTTTAAAGGGATGGTAATCTCTGCTGATTGCCATGCAATCATTATACTATCTTGGGACTTTGTTATGCTAATTCTTGACATTTTATATCAATCCTTTATTAATTTTAGATAAATAATTAACCAATTACCTAAATTATTTTAAATAAAACCATCTATAATGATATAAGGATTTTAAGAATTTGTGCTTATGTATGCAAAATTACATGTACAAACTCCTTATTTTCATAAAAATACACTATATTAAAAACGATTTGATTACTATTAATCAATTTCGTTTCTTTTCAATTTAACAGTAATTAATTGAAAAAAAGCTGCTATTCTATTAGCGAATCAAATAAGGCATAAATTGATGAAAACAAAATCTTTGTAGAAAATAGTGTAGGATTTTTTGACACATCTGCTCAATGAAAATAAAAAAGACCATTGTATTTTATAAAAGTTACAATAGTCTTTTTTTAAAATCTTATATCATCATATTCGATATTTATTATTTCTCTTTTCCTTTTTCCTCAATAATAAATTTAGAAACTAATGCTGACAATGCTTCTACTTTTTCTTTTATTTTGTTAGATTGATTCGATATCTCTTCAATTGATGCTGCTTGTGATTGGATTGACTGTACAGTTTGAGTTGTTTCCTTAGCTACTTGCGTTGCAGTTTCAGAAACACTCGACATAGAGGCATTGACTTCTTCTGTACCGGCAGACATTTCTTCTGTCGCTGCAGATACTTCTTGAATTTGGCTAGTGATTTTATTAATAGCCACCATAATAGACGTGAATACTTGATCTGCTTTATTAGCAGTTTCTTTTCCTTCCGAAGCTTTTTGTTGGCCTTTTTGCATTGCATCAACTGTATCTTTTGTATCTCTTTGAATTAATTGTATTAAATGATTGATTTCACTCGCGGATTTTTTAGACTTCTCAGCTAAATCGCCCACTTCTGCCGCCACCACTGCAAATCCTTTCCCATTTTCTCCAGCACGTGCAGCTTCAATTGAGGCATTTAAGGCAAGAAGGTTTGTTTGTTCAGCAATATTAGTGATAGCATACAGAGCTTTATCAATTTCCAGCGTACGTGTAACAAGCCTATCTATTACTTTGGATGTTTCTTCAACAACCTCATGAATACTAATCATTTGAAGTATAGATTGTTTTATCACTTCACTACCAAAATTGACTTGTTCTGTTGTTGTGACAGCCACTTCTGTAACCGTTGCTGAAGATTCAGCTACTGTTTGAACTCCAGTCGCAATTTCTTCCATTGATGATGAACTTTCTTGAATACTAGTAACTTGTCCTTCTATTTTTTTATCTACCTCGGAAATAGTTTGAACAACCTCACTTGATATATTAGATGCTCGTTTTGTATCTTGCAACATACCATCGGTAGAAGAAATAACCTCTTGTGTTGTGATTTTCACTTCTCCAATTAATTGTTGTAAGTTATCCAACATACTATTAAAAGACTGTACAATACTTCCCAATTCATTATTTGATTTATAAGAAGTACGTATCGTTAAATCGCCTGCTGATACCCGCTCCATATCTCTTTGTAATAATACAATTGGTTGTTTAATAGCACTTTTAATGATATAGCCAATAAAAATAACGATTGCAATTGCTATAATGGAGATACTAATAAACAGCATCATGGTATTTGTTGCACTGTCAGTATTATTTTTTTGTAATTGATCTGCATTATTATTATTAAATTGGATAAGTTCACGAATTGCCTGAATTGACTTTTTCATATTAGGATCAACCTCTTTTAGGTAATAAGCATATGCTTCTTCATTATTAGATTGTCCCAAATCTTGTACTTTCTTCAGTTGTGTTCTTAATTCTTTAAATGTTGTATAAAATGTTGTATACAATTCTTTTTCTTTATTAGAACTAACTCTAGTCTCAAACTTCTTTAATAACTGATCAGTTTCTGTACGAGCTACATCTATTTCTGTCAAAAGCTCTTTTATTCTTTTTTCATCTTTTGATAGAATAGTTTCCTTTACATTCATATTGATAAGATAATAATTAGACTCTATTGCTCCTATCCACTGAATTGGTAATAAACTATCTTCATACATAGTAGTAGAAGCATACTCACCTTTTTTAAGACCCCAAAATCCTAGTATAGATAATATTATACAAGCGACACTTGCTATAACTACCAATACGTTTAATGTTGTGCCAATTTTACTGTTTTTTAAAAACGACAATTAAATCCCCCTCATTGTTATATATTGATTAAATGATAATTATATGAAAACAAACGACAAAATGCGACATTTAATTATTTATATCCATTGGAAAATCCGTAAAAGCTTTTCTAAAATAACGTAACTATTTATTTTAGAATTGATACATGTTTTAGGTTTAATCAATTTCTGTAGTGATAATGTAGTAGTTAAATCTGAATTTAACTACTATTTGCATGGTGTAAGTTAATCTCCCCTCCTATCACTGTGCAGTGACATAAACCTCAAATTATTTAAATAAAAAAGCCTATACTTAAATTAAATTAATAAAAAAATAGCCAGTTAAAAGAGCGTGTTTTCATTTATTAACTAAACACGCTCTTACATATATTTAAACCCTATATCATTTATTCCATTCTATAATTAATACATATTCTTTTTTATATCCGGTTATCATGCCAGAAGTTTATTGGAAAATGATTATTCTCATCATAAGCTTCAAATTCATAACCTTTTTCTTTTAATCCTTTTATAATTGCTGGAACTGCCGCGACAGATTGTGGATGAATATCATGCATTAAAACAATTTCTTTTGAAGACGTCGCACCTGCTAATACATTTTGAACAGTTTTTGCGGCTGCTACATCAACGGGTAATTTATTGTATTTCCAATCTAAAGAATCAATTGTCCAATCCCAAACTTTTAAATTATTCACGACCACTTCATTTCGAAGTAATTCATTTAAGCCAGGCATTGATCCATATGGTGGGCGTGTTAATTTCGGTGAGTTTCTAATAACATTTCTAATTAAAGATTGATCCTCTTTCATTTCCTTAACATATTCCTTATTGGTGTATAACTTTTTAAAATCATGTGTCATGCTATGCATGCCAACATAATGGTTCTCTACATGCTCTCGTTTCACTAAATCTGGGAACCTTTTCACATTATCACCAATTAAAAAGAATG
>NZ_NJGF01000080.1:0-8454 GCF_002209985.1 Bacillus sp. K2I17 | reverse complement strand
AGCTCTCTAGCGCCGATGGTAGTTGGGACCTTGTCCCTGTGAGAGTAGGACGTCGCCAAGCAACTATTAAGACGAGTCAGAATGACTCGTCTTTTTTGTATGCTTTCATACCTCTGTTAATTGCCTGCTTAACTCCTTCTAAATAGGCGAATCCATACCTTTTATCTGGTTCTAAGTAAGTACCTTCTGCCCATTCATTCCACGCATTAATAAATAAAAACTCGCTGTTGTAAAGAGAATAGGTACGCTGGATTTGTTTGCTTAAATATATCGTGAACTTCCTAGGGGTAGAACCTAGGAAGATGCTGCTATTTAAGTCTTTGCGGCGTGCTGTATTGTCCCAGTCAACAAAGGCACCAGGAAATGTTTTTTTCTCTGGAGGAGATCGTTTTAGTATATACATCCACACTTTATCATAATCCCAAGCGTTTATTTGTTTACCAGACTCATATATTGTTTTATTTATGTCTGAAGAGCTATCATGAGCAATTGTATAAAAAGGCTCGAATTCAATGCTAGCATCAAATCCATTTATATTAGGAAGTGGAAAGCTGTTTAATGTTTCTGCAAAGTATATACCTTTCAAACCATTTTCTTGTGCGAGTGTATTCCAATAATGAAGCATTTGTTCACAATGAGGGATATGCCCGGGGCGATAAATAATGAATAGTGGTTTATCGTCTATACGGATATATCTCTCATCTTGGAAAGCTTGCAATAAATACTCAAAGTGCTCTTTCCAATCCGATAATTCTCCATAATTTTGAGGCATTAATATGTGACTATCAAGACCATCCCAAGTTTTTGTCCACGGTTCATTTGCCCAAGAAAGACAAAATGGAAAATCTGGTTCTTTCATCTTAAGTACCTCATTAAAGGGTGCCTCCAATAGCCTCTTCCCTTTAAACCAGTAATGGTAATAACAAAAACCATATATGCCATGTGCTTTGGCGATTTCTGCTTGCCATTTTCTTACGGATGGGGTGGTTAAGTCATAATAAAAATCTTGATAAGGTTCTCTAGGTTGGTAATGTCCTGAAAATAAAGGTCGTGCACTTTTAGTATTTGTCCATTCAGTAAACCCTTTCCCCCACCATCGGTCATTTTCTTTTATTTGATGAAACTGTGGTAAGTAAAAAGCGATTATTTTCAAGATATATCCCCCTTATGTTCTTCGTAGTTCAAGTGGTGGGAAGTTACTTTTGATTTTTCGAATCTAGTTAAAACATGAGATATGTTATTTACTTACTGTGTTTATGCTGCATAATGAATTCTTTTGTACAGTGTGCTTAATATGGAAATCTTTGATGATTTAATATATACGGCTGAGATACAAAATGATCTTCATTATACAATGAGCGAAAAGAGTTAATCTTTTTGGAGAACAAATAGAGCTTGGGGTAACCGGTTTGTATCATCAAAAAAGTCCCGTAGCTTTAAATACTTCTCATAGTGGTTTTTAATATAAGTTCTAGGTATAACGGTTTCCCCGTAGAAGCTACTGTTTCTAACGTCTCCAGCTCCCGTAGGGCTGTGGACAAAATTGCCGCTTTCATAATCCGAGATGGCACGATTTATATCTGGAAAAGCTTGAGATAAAGTTTTATGCCATCCCGTTTGAATTAATTCAGGGTGTTCCTTAAATTGTTGACAGAAATCGAGAAAATAGCGTGCTTGTGTTGTGGCGATGAAGATGCCACCTGGACGAAGAATTCTTGAAAATTCCTTTATCCAATTTTCTGCTGTTTCTTCGGATAAATGTGAGAATACAGAATAAGCGAATATGATATCTAATGAATTGTCATTAATAAATTCTACAGGAGGTTGTGGGTTGGCTGTTTTATATATCCCTCTTCCTAACGTTTCATTACAAAGAGTAATCATGAGGGGATCTACATCAATACCAAGTAAATTTTCATCGCGAACATCTTTGAAAAAGAAGCGTATGATTCTTCCCCATCCGCAACCAAAGTCTAAAATTTTACGTCCTTTATTCAAAGGAACACCTAGATTTTGGGCATATGTTTTTACATGGCTATAAAACAAATATGCTTCATAAAGAGCATGTTCATAGGAAGCACCTACAAACTGTTGTTGAATTTCTTCAGGGGGGAACATAGGTACTGGGATGCCATTTATCTTTGTTTGTGAGCAACTTTGTATAAATAGATTTAGAAGTTCAACATCAGAAAGCGGGCTAACAAGGTTATCAAAATCATTTCCTAACTTGAAGTTATTCATTTGTTAACCTCCAAATTATATAGTACCTAAAAATTATTTTCGTGTTTTTTACTAATAAAAACGTGTAGAAATTCAGCATCTAACCCCAGTGATCTATCCTTTTGTAAATAAACAATGGTATACATATTTGCATGTGTATAAATATATTCAATCATATCTTGACCCCAATCAAATGTTACTAAAGACCCGTTCTCATCAATAGGATTACCATGATAAATTGGCTCCTCAATATATTCGATTCCTTCTTTATTGATTCTTGCTCTTTGTAAAGTCTTTGTGAGTGTATGATACCAAGGGACAGTAAACACATGAGCACCGCCAGGCTTTAATACACGCTCTATTTCTTTAAAGGCTTTGTTTGGCTCCATTACATGTTCAAAGACATCTTGAGTAATGAACAAATCAAAAGATTCATTTTGGAAAGTCATATCTTCTAAGTTCTCACATCTAATTCCTTGAAAGTATTGGCCGAGAGGATAGTTTTTAAAGTATTGAGAATACGTATAGTTTTTGCAGTTTTTTATAAGTAGCTGAGTTGTAATTCCCCCAGGAGAGGATTCGTGGATATGATAGGAACCCCATTTAGGAAAAAATGTATTTAAAACATGGATTATAGCTCGCTGCCTTGGTATAGAGTGGCATGTAGAACATAAGTAATGATCTCTAAGCCAATCATTATGCTCTATAAATGTAGTTTCCTTCTCACAAATAACGCAATATCCATTATTGTGCTTCAAATTACCTTCCACATGACATCACTCCTTTGTAAAAAAATGCATATGACACACACGTCAACAATCAGTGAAATCAAAGAGAGTGGGTGGAAATTAGGGAACCCATAAAAGTGAGATTGGTAGAATGGAATAATTAGCGGGAGAGAACCCCACGCTAATTAAAGTTTCACTTTATGCTATGCGATACATTCGCTTTTATTCATTGAAGAATGTATCGAATTAGAATATCCCTTTTGTGTACGGATACATTTCAAAGTCTTGTGCATATATTTCTGTAACTAACGCCATTGTTTCTTCATCATAAAAGCTTTCATATGTTGGAAAGCGAGGGAAGGTGGCATCTGTAATGCTGAGTTCTGCATAGCTTCCTGTATAAAGCATCTTATGAGCCCGATGATGATCTGAATTTGTAAGAAGCTCTAAATTGGATTCAATCAAATCGTACGTGTGTTCTATCTTAGTGATTTGTGTATTAAAATCTTCTAAAGGAATATAGTATTGGATGAAATTTTCTTCACCTGGAACGTATTGCTGACTAAAATGTATGTCCATTGCTAGGGAATTTGAACCCAATGCTCGAATGTAATATAAAAATTGTTTAAATGATACTCCACGGTTACTATATTTGTCATTATACAAATAGTGGCGGATATTTTCCCATTGAGGGCTAGCATATGGATTGTCAGCAAGTAATAAAAATGAGCTGACGGCCCTTTTGTAGGGATTCCGTACAAGTTTACAAACATCTTTATTTGCTGTTAGAAGCCCATTTTGTAACTCTGTTATGTAGTTAGTGTTGTTTTTATACACCCAGAATTCATAGTAATGAATAAAGTCATGGTATTTCTTTGCTTCATTAAACAATCCAATTTGAAAAAAGAACCAATTAGCTAAGGCGGTACATCCGCTTCTATGGCTCCAGAATAGTATAAGTGGAAAGTCTTTATGGAAATGTGGGATTCGATCTTTATGTAGGATTACATGATTTAAAAGCTCTTGATTTATACTCTTCATACATGTAGTGCTCCTTTTTGAAATTTTTATTTATGGAGAAGGGAAGTTTTTACTAATCCAATATATTCATGGGAATGAGTAAATAGTATGAGTGTTTTTTGCGGTCAGCTTAAATAAGATAGCGATTCTAAAAGGAAAATATAAAATAAAGATAATGAAAATTTATAGGAAGCATACAATGATAAGAGGATGAATAATAGCAGTGACCAAGTTCATTTAGTTGCATTTCTAGGTGTGATAAGCAAAAATCTTATTACTAGAGAGGATATTATGAGGAAGAATAATTATTTAATAGTAGGTGGAAATAGTTTCATTGGTATTAACCTCGCATTAGGTTTATTGAAACAAGGTCAAACTGTCAAAGTATTTTCCAGACATATAAATAATTTTCCTCAAAATATTATAAGTGATGTTGAATTTATTAAAGGTGATTTAGCAAATGTTGAAGATATATATAAAGCTTTAGTGGATGTGGATATTATTATTTATTTAGCTGCAACGTCTAATGTAGCAACTTCAATTGAAGATGTTTTCGGAGATATAAACAGTAGCTTTTTTTTTCTTAACTTCATGGAAAGTGTTAAAAATTTTCCTGTTAAAAAAATTGTATTAGCATCTTCTGGAGGCACGGTTTATGGTGAACCGGAATATTTACCTATTGATGAGGAACATCCATTAAAACCACTTTCTCCTTATGGAATAACAAAAGTGTCGCTTGAAAATTACTTGTACTTTTATAAGAAAAAATACGGAATTGACTATGTTGTATGTAGATATTCTAATCCATATGGAAAATATCAAAATCCTTTAAAGAAAGTTGGGGCAATAAACTGTTTTTTGTATCAGCATCTCAGTAATGAAAAGATTAATATATATGGGAATCCACAGGAGATTATTCGAGATTATATTTATATCGATGATTTAGTTGAAATCACTATACAACTATCACAATTAAATCGTTTGAAATCTTGTGTGTATAACATAGGGAGCGGCAAGGGTCTCTCTTTAAAACGAATTATAGTAGAATTGGAGAAATTAACGGAAAGAAAAGTGGACTTTACCTGCTATAAACAAAGGCAAGAAAATGTTCAAAAAATCATTTTAAATATAGATAGAGTAAGACGAGAATGTAATTGGGAACCGAAAATAGATTTCAAAAGTGGAATTAGATTAAATAAGCTATGGATTGAAGAGTTCTTATATAGTAAAAAATAATAAACCATGCCCTACTTTTGTATAAGTAGAGCGTGGTTTATTATTTTATTTCTTTTTTTATTACCCAAAGGTCTTGATGTTCCCACCAAAAACCTTCAGTGTATTTTTTGATGACAGGGTTATAGGGTAATAATTTAATTTTGTCACATACGTAAGAGGGACTAACGATCGTTTGCCCGTATTGATGAACATCCAAATCTAATTGTTCACTAGAAGGGAGAAACCAATAACCCTGTTTATTTAAATCTGGAAAGCTGAAGTACTTTTTACTTTGATAACCATGAGTTGTGAAAATGAGTAAGCCTTCAGGAGAAACAGCATTATACAATGTTTGAAGCCAACGAAACCAAGTTGTATCAGGCATATGAGAAAAAAAGGATAGACAAAAAACGATATCATACGTAGAGGAGGTCAAATTTACTTGTTCAGGTTCAGGGTGAGACAAGATAGAAGAAGTATTTAATGTACGTTCAATAAAAGTAATAGCCTCTTCATGTATATCGCAGGTAGTTATACTTAAGTTCGTTTGTAGGTTTAATAAATGACGTGTTACGCAGCCGTATCCGGATGCGAATTCTAATAATTTTATTGGAGTGTCTATAGGAGGATAAAAGGACGTAATTAAATCTAAGAGTGTTTCTGCGGATTTTCTCCCATCTTGAAAATAATAATCTATCGCTTCTTTTTTAGATGGGAAGACTGGATTAGTGACAAGGAATTGAAAGATATGATCCTCTGGATGGATACTTGCATTTACATTGTAGTTGTGTGCAATTTGAGAAATCAAATCTTTATTTGCCTCTATAAATTCTTTCAATGAGTAACCCCCCTTAAATGATAGTAACGTCTTACAAGAGACACTGATGGCGAAGAAAATATATCATTCAATCTTCAAATATGCTTTAAGATACTTTCTATATGTGTACATTTTCTTTTTTGAAATATTGTCGATAGTAAAGGTTTCTTTAATGAAATTCTGCATTTGTACAACTTCACTGTAATGGGAATATGAATCTTCTGTTCCCGTTACGCTATTTGTATGTCGTCTATGATAGTTTAGTGGTTTTGGATTGAAATAAATGTTCCCCTCTTTAAGAATAGAAACATAGAAAAACCAATCACCAGCTACTTTAAACTTTTCTAATTGTTTTTCTGTTGTTTTTATATCTATGTTTTTAAAAACTACACTTGAGACATTAGGTATGGTGTTCTTGATAAGTAATGTATCTTGTATTTCATCTATCCCTTTTCGAAAATAAGAACTTTTCCATTTTTCTTTATCAATATCATTTGTGTAATCTAAATAATGATTGGCCAGGATATTTCCTTGTTCGTCTATTTGTTTTGATTGTGTGTAGCTTAAGGTAACATCACCATTTATATGAAACCCTTGTATTACTTCTTCTAAAAATGTCTGATCACATAAGTCATCGGCCTCTGCAATCCAAATATAATCACCGGTTGCTGCAGAGACGCCTTTTATCCATTGTTTAAATACAGAACCAGAGTTTTTATCATTAATAATCTGCTGAACTTTTAGGTGGGGCTTATTTTCGTTTGAGAGCAGCTGTTTAAATATAGATACGCTATTGTCAGTGGAGGCATCGTCTAGGAAAATTAGTTCGTAAAGGGGATAGGTTTGGTTTAATATGGATTTAACTCGGTCAGGTAAGTATTTTTCGTAATTATAGTTCGGTATGATTACGCTTATTTTTTTGTAATTATGATCAAGTAGGTTTAACAGTTGATAAATGTAATGAAGAAAGTTAAAATCTTTTTCAATAAGCTCTTGGCCAAAGCGCCCTTTTTTTAATCGTAAGTCTTCATCTCCAATAAATTCATATATTCTTTCCAGCACCTGCGGTAAATTTAAAAAGTCTACTAAGGCGCCAGTTTGTTCCGTAACAACATCTTCAAAACCTCCAGCGTTTTTAAACCCTATAACAGGGACTTTTGTATCTAATGCTTCTAAAACAACGTTTGGAAAAGGATCCTCTCTTGAAGTTAATAAATATAAATCAGCCCCGGCGTTATATAAACCGATATCTGGAGTAGGCTCAACTAATGTGAAATGTGCTGTATATCTTGGGGATAGTGTGTTAAAGAAATGAACATCCGTTCTCCCGACCCAGATAAAATGAATATTCGTATGAACTTTTCTTACTGAGTAAGCAATAAGTGAGAATAAATCTATCCCTTTCCGATGATCAGCAAAACCTACTCCCAAAATGATTTTGCTATCTAGAGGCAGGTTGTGTTTTTTTCGTAATTCGCTTCTAGCTTTTGCAATATTGTTCTTATAAGGATTGTGGTTAAACAAGCCTTGAGGGAGGATGTGACATTTTTGATGATCTAATTGGGTGATTGTACGGAATTTTTCATACACGTACTGTGAAGGGAAGACAATTTTGTAAGCAAACTGGGCAATGTTTCTCGCTTTCCCCTCGGCAGAGTACTGTTGTATTAAATGCGGCAATTCATGTATTAATGAAATAACTTTTATATTGTGTTTAGCTAGTAATGCAACTATGTCACCACTTATGACGGTACTACATATGGCGATGGTATAGTCTTGTGATAGTAACTTCTTTATTAATAATTCGACCCTTTTTTCTGTTGGGTAGTCTTCCTCTAGGCAATAAACAGGACCATACTTTTGAAAATCGTGGATTAAAATGCCCGTTCCAATAGAAATAATTGCGACGGAGTAATGAAAGTTTTCTTTAAGAGCTTTAATAGTATGTAAAGAAAGCAGCTGTGCTCCGTGGAAATGGGCATCATGGGATACATAAATGATCTTCTTATTAACATGCATTTCATAACGCCTCCTAAGTTAATTAGATTTTTAGTAAATGCATGGTGTATTTATAATTCCTAGAGAGAAGTGGTAGGAGATAATTGTGAATACAGCTGGAATGTACTCGAAATAAAAAGTGCTACCTTTAATATATATTTGTTTGGCTTGCTATTCATTCTTTAGAAAGGTGTAAGTAAGAAAGTATAAACTGTCGATTATGAAAGTGATTGCAACAGTTTATTAATCTCTAGGAACGGAGTATAAATGAAGAAGGTTCAATACCCTTTAGAATTTATAAAATAAAAAGGATAAAAGGTATTGACGATTAGGATATAGAGGTGTAATATAGAACAAGTCGCCGATGCAATAACGCAGAATGCGGCAAACAAAATGAAAAACTTAGTTGACATTAACTAACGAAGATGTTAACATAAGGAAGTCGCAAATGAGCGA
>NZ_NJGF01000079.1:0-9097 GCF_002209985.1 Bacillus sp. K2I17 | reverse complement strand
TATAGCTTATAGGAAACATATTATCTAGGTGTTTTTTCTTTGTCTCACCAAATGGGGGCAGACCACTGTATATTTCTACAAAAAGAATAGCGTTTTTTTGATTATATGGATACAAATTTATCTTAGCTTGATGGGCATGTGGTACTACCCCAATAAAAAAGGCGTGGACATATTGTACATGTATAATATGTCCACGCCTTTGGTTTTATTGTCTTTGAAGTACATTACCTAAATATAATTTATAGGAGTCCCTTTGTTAATTAGCTATTAAAAATGATCAGCATGTGAGTATTGTATAATTTCTTCCTTTTTTAGAGCATGTTGTGTATCACCTGTATTGTTACTAAATGATAATGTTATCACTAATCCTAACGCCGCTAATATAAGCTTCTTCATTATTTTAACGCCCCTTTGCTTAGTAATTTTTGTTTCGCTTCGTAACATACATCGAAATAATCACTAACTTTTTCATGCTTATTCAATTTGCGGAAGCGAACCGCTAATACTTCTGCATATTCTTCTACGAAATCCCACAAATCCTGCTTTTCGAAGTAAGAAATACCTTTTTTCACTTCTTCTTCTAAGAGTTCAATTGCTTCATCTTCATTAAGAGAACGTAAAATATTGAAATGATAAACATACTCTTCATTTCCTAATTCTATACAAACTGCTAATCCTTTTTCAATAAGTTCTTTTGCAATAATTGTTTCTCTTAGCTTATAGTGTTCACGTGCTTGTAAGAACAATGCTTTAAAATGGGCAGGATTCTTCTCTGTCACTTCTGATAAATGACGAATTGCTAATGTAGATAAGTTTTGAGTTGCATATAATAATCCTAAATTATGCCTTACTACTAAAATCAATTTTTCTACATTATGTTTTTGCAAAAGGTCAATGGAACGATTCAAATGTTCTTCCGCTTTTTCAAATTGCTTTAAGAATATACAAGCTGTCCCTAATGTGTTTTCGCAAGAAGCAACTTTCACCTCATATCCAGCATACCTTTCAAAGATTTCTTTCGCTTTATTTGCGTATTCAATAGATATTAGCATACTAGACATATGATGATTTAACACCGCATATTTTTGATAAAACTCTGCATGCTCTAATTCGTCAGAAATATGTTCTAATAGGCTCTCAGCTTCTTCATATTGCCTTCTGGCTTCATTATAGTTACTAAACATTAAAGCATGTTCTGCTTTAAAAGAATGATAGTAATAAGCTGTGAGTGTATTTGTCGATTCGTCAATTGTATCAATTGCTTCAAAACTATCTTTTCGAATACTCACTCGATCAGTTAGCATTCTATATTTTAGGTCTAGTAAAGAATAATATAATAATAAATTTTGATTTTGATTTTCTTTTTCTTCTGCATGTTTAATCTGTTCAATTTTTTCATCTATTTCTTTCTTTAATTCCGTTGCTTTTATAATTTGCTGCGACAACAGCATTTGATAAAAATCATTAAGTTGTTGCATAACTGCTTCATGCATTAAAATATTTGTGCTCATATCACTACGTCCTCCTCAACCACTTCTATTTACCTAAATATTACCATGATTCTGTATATTATATAATAGTTCAACCTGCAATTGTAAATTGATAAAAAAATAACAGAATATTCAGAATTAGTAGTGGGGGATAGCTGACAAATGGTTACTGTAAAAAAAATAAAAAACTTGTGAGACTGCTTGTATCATATTTGATCTTATATATGGTTCTGTTACAAAGCTTTCTAAGTTAATATAAACTCCAGAAAAAAATGAATAAAGATCACCACAGATGAGTTATCTTTAATTCGTACAATAATTATAAGTATTCTAATAATTCATATTATTATTAATAAAAAAATATTTAAATATTCCATTTTTTCTAAAAGTGTATTATACTGTAAATTGCTGAGGGATAAAATTTAGTATTTTCTGGTTAATATTCAAATTGTTAGGTTATTTTTAGTGTTATGGTCATGAAAACTTTATATTTCCCCTTGAATATAAAACATTAACAGCAATTACATCGAAACATAATAATAATTATTTCCTTAACAATATCACGTAGTTATAAGTCAGAAAATTCAAATCCTTAAGTAATATAAAATGCTAAATAGGAATATTTAGACAGGGAAAGGAAGATAAATAAATGGAACAGAAAAAAAGTTTAGATATTAAATTAACAGAGTCAGGAAAAATTAATTATGCCCATTTACCTGATAATGGATGTGCTGGCGGAGGTTGTGTTGGAACAACATCGTGTGCAGGTGTAGATCCTAGAAATCCTGGTGTATGGCAAAGATGTTCTGGTAAATAGCTGAAAAATTCCATATTTATTTTTTGAAATTCAGGGGGAAATATTTTAGTTAACAGGATAGTAAAGGGGATATCTCTTTTACTATCCAAATTGTATTTCTATGAATTTAGTTTAATAAAGAAATAGAAAGGGTAATGCTTGATGGAAAATGAACTGCTTAATTATAAACCTATAATAGATAGTTATTCCTTTGTAAAAGAAAGCGATGGAGAATTAATTTTTTTTAATAGAGATACATATATAACTTGTAGTGGTGATTCCGTTGAAGACATACTTGCATTAGTTCCATTATTAACAGGAAATTTAAGTACAGAACAATTAGCGGAAAAAGTAGAATTACCTGTAGAATATGTTTGCGACATTATCCAATTATTGGATAGTAAAAACGTTATAAAAAATTACGACATGAACGAAAAATGTATAATTACAAATAAAGAATTGCAAAGGCATGAAAGATTTATCTCAAATTTAACAGGCTCTTTATCTAGCGCTTTTAGAGACATTGAAGCTATTTATACTCAAAAAATAGTATTGATGGGGAATGAAGAATTAAAGAGAAATCTAAAGGTGGCTTTTGGTACGAAATTTTCCTTTCTAGAAATGAATCAAATTCAAAATGCAAATCTCATAATAGTAGTTGATTTCTTTGAAAATGAAAATCTATATAACGAGGCCAATGAATTAGCTAAGAGTTTTAATATTCCTTTTTTAAGAGCTCAGTTGCATGAAGAGCAATTTAATATTGGGCCAATATTTATTCCTAATGAAACTAGTTGTTATAATTGTTTTTTAAGTAGAAAAATTTCTAATTATGAAAATTCTTATCTAAGCTATAAGTGCTTGAAGAAATATAATAGTGAATGGAACGAGGAACATATTAGTGTTATGCCTGGGACAATAGAGATGTTTAGTTTTCATATATTAAGCTTTATTATGAAATATTTCTCTAATTGTTTGACTTCTGAAATAATCGGGAAAGAATTTACTTACAATATACTTACTTTAAGTTCAAATTTAAATCCTGTATTAAAAGTTCCAGGTTGTTCTAAATGTGCGGGTGCAAAAGAAAATCTCAAGAAAGATTTTGTATTAAACAGTTAGGAGTAGAAAAAATATGGGGATACAAAATGCTTTAGAATATATCATAAATAAGAATACCGGAATTATACATCATGTAAAGAATGAGATAGAATTCAAACTTCCTTTCCCAATGCATATGTATTTTACATTTAGAAATGAATTGGTTGACGTTAATGAGGGTGTTAAAATTCGTGGGAATTACAGTGGTTTAGGATATAGTTATGATTCAGCTAATTCAGCATTAATATCCGCTGTCGGAGAGACTCTTGAGCGTTATTGTTCGTGTTATCTTGACAGGGAAACTCTCATAAAGAGTTCATTCAACTCTTTAGTAGAAAAAAACATACCTGTTTTAGATCCATTATCAATTACACAGCCTTTGAATGAGCCATATAAGGGAACAAATCCTATCAATAAAGAAATTGATAGGGATACAGTATTTAATTGGGTTCAAGCAAATGATGAAATTCATAAAAGAAACATAGCAGTTCCTGCCAACACAATATATTTTGATGTTGATGAAGAGGTATTATTACCACATATAAGGGATTCAATTTCTACTGGCTTAGCAACAGGTTCTACAAGGTTACAAGCGGTTGAAAATGCAGCACTAGAATGTATAGAAAGGGATGCGATTGTTATTACATGGTTGAATCAACTATCGGTTCCATTAATAGATCAAAAGACGATTCCAGATGAAAGTGTGCAATATTATTTAAAAATTGCACACGAAAAGGGTTTCGAAGTTTCCTTTTTTGATATAACAACGGATATAAAAATCCCTACATATCTTGTCTTGGTGAGAAATCTTTATAATAATTATCCCTATATACAAGTAGGTGCAAAAGCACACTATGATCCCCTTACAGCACTGAAAGGCGCTTTAATGGAAACGCTGGCAGGTTTAAATTTACTAGCCAATCCTAATCAGGAAATAGCAGAAATTGTAGATATTAAAAATACAACAAATATAAAAAGTATCAAGGATCATATGCTCTATTACGCATCAGGGAATGATAAAGATGCTTTTGATTTCCTGATTTCTAGTTCTACCAAACCATTTAATAATCATTCTGAAATCAATGATTTTGAAGAACTAAAGGATAAGCTTAAGGATATGGGTTTAAACCTTTATTCATATGATTTAACTACAGAAGATATAAGTTCTTTAGGTTTACATGTGTATAGAGTATTAATGCCAGAATTAGCTTTTTTAGAAATAACTATCCCTATGTTACGTTGTAATAGATTAGTAGATGCCCCGAAAAATATGGGATATACTCCAGCAAAAGCTTTTAATAAAAATCCACACCCATTTCCGTAAAGAACTTATAAAAAGAGGAGTTAAGAGGTATGAATAAATTTGAAGATCATACAGAGAAATATATCTTATCCAGAACCTATGATTGTAATACTAGAATATTTCCAAAGCTATTGCCGAGGCTTTCAAGACACTCAACACCATCTAACTACTTTACAAAAATAACAAAGAAACATTACTGTATTAAAAGCATCCCTCTTAGACCTGATAAAAATCTGCTTAGACAAGAATTTTATCAAGTCTTGAATGATAGAAAATCTGTAGAAGAATTAGAAATCCGAACAAGGATTAGATTTGAAACGCTTTCGAATCTACTTCATTTTTCATACGGGTATATTAATAAACCGCATAGTGCGGCTCCATCTGCTGGAGGAAAGTATCCTATAAATATTTATATAGCGGTTTTCAATGTCGAAAATTTAGAACAGGGTATATATTATTATGACAGGGAACAAGACGTGCTAGAAATGATAAAAATAGGAGACTTTAGAGAAAGCATTAATAATTTATACGTGGATAATCCCCATATTCATTTATCGTCTTTTATTATGTTCCATGCTGCCAATCTTGATCAAACAAGTAGTAAATACGCAGATAGAGGATATAAGTTAATACATTTAGACATGGGACACCTTTCCCAAAATTTATATTTATTAAGCAGTGCACAACAATTAGGAATTAGAGCGATTTTTGGTTTATATGAAAATAAAGTAAATGATTTTTTAGAACTTGATGGTGAAAATGAATTTGTACTGCTTTCACACGTCTTTGGAGGCATAAAACTCTCTACTCCAATTACTATGGATACAAAATTTAGTGATATATATTATGAAAACGAGGAAACAAAAAGTGAAGGATAAAACACTGTTGAAATTCCTTATAAATTTATATAAAACCCAAAAATATAAGCTAATTGTTTTGTTTATATTTTCTGGGTTTCTAGCTGGGTATGAAATAGTTTCCCCTCTTCTCTTAAAGTATATCATTGATAATGTTACAATTAATAATTTGTATGAATTTTCAATAACATATGGATGGATGTTTGTTTCTTTCATAATTTTTCAATTAACAATAAAATATTATACTTTAATTTTAGATAGTCAAATTGTAATTCAAAGTAATTTGGTATTAAGAAAAGGTATAAACGAAACATTAAAAAAAGCCAATTATTATAGATTTATTAATCTTGAAAATAAAAATCTTACTCAGATTATTACATATGATGTTCCACAGTGCCAAGGGATTCTTAATTCCATCATATTTGATTTAATCATTCAATCTTTAGTTTTTATAGGAACTTTCTGTATTTTAATGACTCTTAATTTAAAATTAACTTTAATTATATTGGTAATTTTACCAATATATTATGGTGCTTTTTATATATTTAATAGCAAACTGAATGTGATTAATATGCAAATGGTTGATCACCGAGATTATTTATCAAACGTAATAGAAAAAATTCAGAGAAATTTGAAAAGCTATAAAATATATGCAAAAAAAAATGGTTTTGATACACAATATAACGACAGAATTGAAAAGATTTCTCAGACACAATTTAAAAATATAAAATTGGTTACAGTTATGAATATCACAATGACTACCCTTTTTTGTTTATTAATTGGTACTGTTGCGATCATTGGATTTTTAGAAGTGAAGAATAACACATTAAGTATTGGTGCTTTGACTGCTTTTTTAATTTATACCATGAATTTTTTTTCGCCAATTCAAAAAATCATGTCATTGTTTATTAATTTGAAAATTAGTGTAATCTCTATAAAAAGAGTACATGACATACTATGTTTGGACTTAGAAAAAAACATACATGTAAAAATGAAAGACATTAACAAAGGAAACCTATCATTTCAAAATGTACAAGTAAAGATAGGTGATAAAAATATTGTTAATAATATCAATGGAGAAATTATACGAGGTAAAATCAACTATTTAATGGGCAGAAACGCATCAGGAAAAACAACACTAATTCTATCTTTAATTCAATTTATTCAATCTAAAGGGGTTTACTTAGATAATTACGAGATAACAAAATATGACATTGAAGTATTAAGGAATGATATTACTGTCGCATTTCAAGAACCTGAATTTGTCACAGACACTGTGATTGACCAACTAAAACTAATAGAAGAATATAATCACAACAAACTTATAAAACCTGAGAAAAAAATAATGATTGATAAATATGTAGAATTTCTTTCCAGTCTTTTAGAACCCCAAAAACCAATTTCAGAGTTATCAGGTGGGAAGAAGCAATTATTATCTATTATTAGTAGTTTGAAGAACTATCCTGAAATACTCATTTTAGACGAAGCTTTTTCCAATTTAGATTCTGAAATTAGACACGAAATAAAAATTATATTGAATAGCTTGAAAGATCATATCACAATTATTATTGTGGATCATTTTGCAAATCCATCATTACAGGATAACGTCATTAGCCTAGAACAAGAAAATTTTGTACAGGGGGAGTTTAAATGAAAAAGCACATAATTCCTGATTTTCCTTCTTTAGTTGGAAAACATTGTTCTTCCACTGCAATTCGAGAGACCACGATGTATTATAAGAATCCCTTAAGTGAAGCTATGATATTTGGGATTGGTAGCGGTTTGTTTTTTAGTTATTTCAGTTTCGCAAACAACTATCCAAGATTATTAATTACTCGAACACCTTATTTTGAAAATAATTTTTTTAATTCAATTAACCATAGGTTTAAGTGGTATAGTGGTGACGTTTTAGATGTAGATAAAATAATTTACTTTCTAGAAAACGATATACCTGTATTGGTAATTTCGGAAACTGGATATCTAGATTTTTATGGGACTGCAGGTGGAAGAAATGTTGCTGGGCATACGTTTACAATAGTTGGATTTGATACAGAGAAAAAGATTTTTCTTGTATCCGATTATATATCTAATGAATATTTCCCATTAAGCCTAATGGACCTAAAAAAAACTGCCGGACAAGCAAAAGTACCTTATGATAGAAAAAACGTTTGGGCCCCTGTGCATCCTTTTATTATCGAAGATATTCGTGAAGCAATTGTAAAAGGTATACGGAAAAATGCTGAAGATATGCTCCAAGACAAAAATGATAACTATGGTATTTTAAACATCAAAAAATTAGCAGCCGAAATTCCTTATTGGACTGAATTGCCCGAATGGGAGGAATGTTGCGTCCATACTTACTTAATGATTGAAAAAATAGGGAGTGGAGGAAGCGGCTTCAGGAAATTATATACCGAATTTTTAATAGAAGCATCTGCTTACTTACCCGAAATCGAACAATATTCTTGCATTACAAAAATAGAAGAAATACATAAACTATATAGGTTATTGGGAAGGAAATTCTTTTCTGCTGGACGAAATAAAGATAGAAAAATTCTAATTGAAGTCCAACAATGCTTAGAAGATATATATATATTAGAAAAGGAATTTTGGGAGATCTTATCCTATATAACTAATACATATAGCGTTGTAGCTTTAAATCAATAAATTTGTCGATAAGCTAGTTAATAGATTATTCAATTTAATCTTTTGATAGAGTTAAAAAAAACAACTTTATATCCTAATTTAGAAATTATTAGGTGGTGTCGGTAGTGTTTGAGTATCTTTTAGTTAAAGCTTTATTTACTATTATCTTAATTAGTCTAATCGTGTTAATCAGTGTAATATGGACTAAAATAGAAAAAATTCTCGACGAGACTGTATTTAAAAACGTTTCTGAAAAAACCAGATATGTAGTAACTATGATAATTGTTATGGTGGGAGAATTTGTTCTCATAGTCATTACTTCATTAAATTGGAAAGCTTCAATTATTGACACACTCTTTTTTGGTAGTATTATTTTGTTCTGCTGTATATGGCTAATACCTTATTTTGTTAATCAACAACAAAACGTCGCTAAAGTTGTGGATAAGCATTTTAGTGGAGGGGTAGATTTAGGTGAAATTCAAGTTCATCGTGCGAAACTTTCTGCATTTAATTTAGGAAGTATTGTATTTTCTATAGCGGGAATTATTATACCTATTTGTTACTATTTTAAATACTTTTTATAACGGTTTATTGGTTCTGTTGCAAATTTTTTTAAGATACAGCAATAAGTGAGATTACAAATATTAATGTAGAAACAACTTAGATGTATAAAACAATCATTTTGAGCGAAAACAGTAAAATACCCTAAAAAAAAGAGACCATATAAGGTCTCTTTTACTTGTATTAATTTAAAAATAATACTCATTTCCAAAACATCCACCAAGACTTCTTCTTCAACTTGGCTGCCGCTATTTCTTCCTGGGCTGATACAATAGTTCGTTTTGCTTCTTGAATCTCTCTGACCATCTTCATAAGATTATCATCCCTTAGCTCTAACCTCTTT
>NZ_NJGF01000078.1:0-9115 GCF_002209985.1 Bacillus sp. K2I17 | reverse complement strand
TGTTTCTGGTTTTTCTGGATCCGTTGTTTCTGGTTTTTCTGGATCCGTTGTTTCTGGTTTTTCTGGGCCTGGTGGTGCTAAAGAAGTCAATTTGTTTAATACTTCTAATTGAACTGGACTTATCATTCCTTTTGTAATTTCAAATGGAATTGGATTAGTTAATTTTTCATAACCCTTTGGTGCTTCTACTTCTACAAGTGTGTAGTGACCTACAGATAAGTCTGAGACTTTCGCTTTTCCTTCTTTATCTGTTGTTACTTTCGTTACTACTTTTCCTTTTTCGTCATGAACTTCAAACACTGCCCCTGATAATACATTCTTACTTTCAGCAGCCATTTTTGTAATTTCTACTGAACCTTTGTCTAACTGTTCATTCTCTACTTTTAGTAATAAAACTTCTGTCATACCTTTTTTGATTTCGAATGATACTGGTTCTGTTAGTTTTTTGTAACCTGGTAAACTCCCCGTTTCTACTAATTTGTATTTTCCTACTGCTAGATCTGAAACTTTCGCTTTTCCTTCTTTATCTGTTGTTACTTTCGTTATTACTTTGCCTTGCTCATCTTGCACTTCGAAAGTTACGCCCGCTAATACTGTTCCACTGTCTTTATCCACTTTTGTAACTTCTACATTACCTTTGTCTACCCATTCATTCTCTATTTTCAATGATAAGACTTTCGTCATACCTTTTGTAATTTCAAATGATACTGGTTTTTCTAGCTTTTTATAACCTAGTAAACTTTCTACCTCTACTAATTTGTAACTCCCTACAGATAGGTCTGAAATGTTTGCTTTTCCTTCTTTATCTGTTGTCACTTTCGTTACTACTTTTCCTTGCTCATCTTGCACTTCGAAGACTACGCCTTCTAATGCTTTTTGACTGTCTTTATCTACTTTTGTAATTTCTACTGAACCTTTATCTAACTGTTCATTCTCTACTTTTAGTGATAAGACTTCTGTCATACCTTTTTTGATTTCAAATGATACTGGTTTTTCTAACTTTTTATAACCTGGTAAGCTTTCCGTCTCTACTAATTTGTATTTTCCTACTGATAGATCTGAAATGTTTGCTTTTCCTTCTTTATCTGTCGTTACTTTCGTTACTACTTTGCCTGCTTCATCTTGGATTTCAAAGACTACACCTGCCAATGTCTTCTGACTGTCTTTGTCCACTTTTGTAATCTCTACTGAGCCTTTATCTACTTGTTCGTTTTCTACTTTCAGCGATAAAACTTCTGTCATACCTTTTGTAATCTCAAATGATACTGATTCGCTTAGCTTTTTGTAACCTGGTAAGCTTTCCGTCTCTACTAATTTGTATTTTCCTACTGATAGATCTGAAACGTTTGCTTTTCCTTCTTTATCTGTTGTTACTTTCGTTACTATTTTCCCTTTTTCATCTTGGATTTCAAAGACTACACCTTCTAATGCCTTCTGACTGTCTTTGTCCACTTTTGTGATCTCTACTGAACCTTTATCTACTTGTTCGTTTTCTACTTTCAGCGATAAAACTTCTGTCATACCCTTTTTGATTTCAAATGATACTGGTTTTTCTAGCTTTTTATAACCTGGTAAACTTTCTACCTCTACTAACTTATATTTTCCTATGAATAAACCTGAAACGTTTGCTTTTCCTTCTTTGTCTGTCGTTACTTTTGTTACTACTTTCCCTTTTTCATCTTGCACTTCGAAAGTTACGCCTGCTAATACTGTGCCACTTTCTTTGTCCACTTTTGTAACTTCTAAAGTACCTTTGTCTACCAATTCATTCTCTATTTTCAATGATAAGACTTTCGTCATACCTTTTTTGATTTCGAATGATACTGGTTTTTCTAGCTTTTTATAACCTAGTAAACTTTCTACCTCTACTAACTTATATGTTCCTATGGATAAACCTGAAACGCTTGCTTTTCCATCCTTGTCTGTCGTTACTTTCGTTACTACTTTTCCTTGCTCATCTTGCACTTCGAAGACTACGCCTTCTAATGCTTTTTGACTGTCTTTATCCACTTTTGTAACTTCTACATTACCCTTGTCTAACATTTCGTTTTCGACTGTTAAAGCAAGAGATTTTGTCATGCCTTTTTCAATTTGGAAAGTAATCGGATCTACTAATTGCTTATATCCTTTTGGTGCTTTCACTTCTACTAACTTATATGTTCCAACTGATAAATTAGTAACTTTTGCTTGTCCTTTTTTATCTGTCGTTATTTTAGCAACTACTTGTCCTGCTTCATCTTGAATATCAAATACTGCATCAGCTAAAGCATCTTTATTTTCTTTGTCTACTTTTGTAATTTCTACATTTCCTGTATCCACTAATTCATTTTCGACTGTTAGCTTTAACGCTGTTACTCTACCCTTTTCAATTTCGAATAAAATTGGTTTTTCAAGTGGTTTGTATCCTGCTGGTGTTTCTACCTCCACCAACTCATACTTCCCAATAGATAAATCTGAAACGTTTGCTTTTCCTTCTTTATCCGTTGTTACTTTTGCAACTACTTTACCTTTTAAATCACGTACTTCAAATACAACATTTTCTAATGGTGCTTTACTATCTTTATCTATTTTTGTTATCTCTACATTCCCTGTATCCACCATTTCATTTTCTACTTTTAATGATAGAACTTCGGTCATGCCTTTTTTGATTTCAAATGATACTGGTTTTTCTAGCTTTTTATAACCTGGTAAACTTTCTACCTCTACTAATTCATACTTTCCTACTGATAAATCTGAAACATTTGCTTTTCCTTCTTTATCTGTCGTTACTTTTTTAACTTCGTTACCTTTCTCATCTTGGACAACGAACGTTACTCCCACCAACGGTGCTTTATTATCTTTATCTATCTTTGTTATCTCTATATTTCCCGTATCTACCATTTCATTTTCTATTTTTAATGATAAGACCTCGGTCATGCCTTTTGTAATTTCAAACGATACCGGCTCTATTAATTTCTTATAACCTGGTAAACTTTCTTTTTCTACTAATTTATACTTTCCTACTGATAAATCATCAATTGTTGCTTTTCCATCTTTATCTGTTGTTACTTCTTTTACTACTTTATCTTTTTCATCTCGTACTTCGAAGACTACGCCTTTTAATGCTTTCTGGCTGTCTTTATCTACTTTTGTGATTTCTACTGAACCTTTATCTAACTGTTCATTCTCTACTTTTAATAATAGGACTTTCGTCATACCTTTTGTAATTTCAAATGACACTGGCTCTGTTAGTTTCTTATAACCTGGTAAGCTTTTCGTCTCTACTAATTTGTACTTTCCTACTGAAAGATCTGAAACGTTTGCTTTTCCTTCTTTATCTGTTGTTACCTCTTTGACTACTTTATCTTTTTCATCTCGTACTTCGAAAACTACGCCTTTTAATGCTTTCTGGCTATCTTTATCCACTTTTGTAATTTCTACTGAACCGTTTTCTAACTGTTCATTCTCTACTTTTAATGATAGGACTTTCGTCATACCTTTTGTAATTTCAAACGATACTGGCTCTGTTAGTTTCTTGTAACCTGGTAAGCTTTTCGTCTCTACTAATTTGTACTTTCCTACTGAAAGATCTGAAACGTTTGCCTTTCCTTCTTTATCCGTCGTTACTTTTCTTACTACTTCACCTTTCTCATCTTGGACTTCAAATTCGACACCCGCTAATACTGAACCGTTTTCTTTGTCCACCTTTGTAATTTCTACATTACCTTTGTCTGTCATTGCATTTTCTACTGTTATCGGGAATATACCGTCCCCTGTTACATTTACTTCGAATTCTGTTTCTTTTAATTGGTATCCTTCAGGCGCTTTCGTTTCTTTTAAAATATATTTTCCTGGCGCTAACGGTTTAGAAATTGCCTTACCATCTTTATCTGTAATAATATGCTCAACTACTACACCGTCTTTTACTATATCAAACTCTGCATTTGCTAATGGTTTTTCACCATTTTCTGAATCAATTTTCTTTAATTCAATTTGACCCTTTTGCAAAGTATTTTTAATTTCAATTGCTTTTGTTTCTCCAGCTTGAAGTGTAACCTCTACCGGACTTGTTAATTTTTGATATCCCTCAGGTGCTACTTTTTCATAAACTTTATACGTCCCAGGAGCTAAAGTTTGAGGTACTGAAAAGCCGTTTTCGTCCGTTATCAGTTTTGCAACAACTTCATTTGCACTATTTCGAACTTCAAATTCGGCACCTTTTAACCCTTTGTTCGGATTCTCAGCATCTATTTTATGAATCGATACTGTACCTTCTTTTGGAGCTTCAGGCGGTGTAACATTTACTTCTTTCGATGTTAATGTTTTATCATCAAAATGTAATTCTGCCTTATTAGGAATCTTCTTATCTACGTAAGAAGATAAGTCTGCATTAGCTTTAATTTTCGCCTTAATACTAAGGTTAATTATCTGGTCTTCATATGACTTATAGTCAAAACTCTCACCGAACGTAAATGTTACTTCACTTTTTTGTTTATCTATCTTTAGTGTTCCTTTAGAAGTAATATCTTGGCCATTTTGATCATACACTTTTGCCTCTAATACTTCTAATACATCTTCTAAATCATCACTAATTACCATAGATGTGTATTTAGGAGGATCGTTTGGTATATGTGTACCAACTTGATATTGAATAGGTTGATCCATTTGCGCTAACTGCTGATTCTCTACAAGCTTACCACTCTCATCAACTATATTCTTTTCAATACTAGGTGGATGATCGTCGCCTGAACCAGTTCCTCCCCCACCACTTACGAATACTTCTCCTACTTTTTCTTCAGTTTTAATATTTTTGCCTTCTAATTTCACTGTATTTTTATGAGGCTTTGCAGCGGGATTGGTAATCTTTGTTTTATATCTTAAAATATAACCTTTTGAACTGTCTGGAAATTCAATTGTAAATCCAGTTTTCGTTGCATTGATTTTAATTTTAGATAAATCTGCTTGCTTAATATTTGTTGGTGCATAGCCATCTTCAAATACAGCCTCTTCTAATACTAAGCTATCTGTAATTAATTCATGCCCAGGTCCTAATGTGTCTGTTAATTTAAGATCTTGCATTTCTGTTCCAGTTGCATTTACATATACAAGCCAATCAGCAATGGATGGATCTTCTTGATTATAAGAACCCCATTTCAATAGATTATCTGTATTGGGATGTGGCTTCGGTCTCTCTGTCGTATTATTTACACTTACTTCTTTATTTACGATTTGACCATCAACGTTAAATTCTAATGGAATTTCTTTGACACCATCATATGCTTCTAGCCCAAAGTAGAATTCTACGAATAAAGAACCTTTAACGTTATTCTTTCCTTCTACGTAATCACCCATAGTACATGTCAATAGACCTTTTTTCATCTCACATGTACCAACTGTTTTTCCTTCAGCATCTTTTAAAGGAAAACTCATATTCATAAGATCTTTTCTAAATTCTTTTGGCATATCAATTGTGAATTGATCTCCACTTTTTATTTTTTCTTTAGCTGACCACTTCACTTCTACTTTCATGCCATCTGAGGCTTGATATGGTTCAGACGTTGTACCATCAGTACGGGAGATATTAATCTCGTCCACTGGATTTTTTATCACAGCGGCTTGAATAACTGGAGCCCACACATTTAGCACTGAAAATAATACTAGAAAAACTAATGAAACCATCGAAATATGCCTCTTAGTACTTTTCATTTGCATAATTCCCTCCTATTTTTTATATTTATATAACAAAAAAAGACCGTCCGGTTGCATCAAAAATGTGCAACCAGACGATCTTAGTAACCAATATGTATTACCGTAGACTCTAAGCTTTGCGGCCTATCCTTTCGAATAGTGTGCTAAAAATATTTTTTATTCTTTTTTTGTTTCATTTTCCTCTTAAACCAAATATTACTATACCGTCTGGACGGTTATAATTCAATACTCTATGAAATTGTTCTATTTTTCTAATAAAAAAAACAATTCACCAGTGCATTAAATAAGCAATGGTGAATTGTTTTACATTATATAGTTTATATATTCTATTTATATGAATTAAAAATAAGAGCTTGAATCACTTTTTCTCTTAATTCGGGGCTTAGTCTTCCAACCCCTAAATATTCCGAATACCATAATCCATCTGCCGCTAATCTAATAATTGTGGCACAAACTGAATCTATCTCATCATTTTCTATTTTATTTTGCAGTTGCTGAAATGATTGTTTTAACGGTTCAAGTAATTCAGGCTTTAGCATTAATGCTGCCATCATACTACTACCCAGCTCTTCTACTCTTCCCTCATTACTTAATCTTTCCTCTACAAAAGAACGTACCCACCTTCCTTTCTTCTCTAAGTCCTCCGCTACTTTATTGTGAATAGCGTCTTGATACTCCTCCGTCCCTTTGAGTATCATGCCCTCTATTAAAGCTTCTTTAGTTGAAAAGTGATACAACAATCCACCTTTACTTATCCCCGCCTCTTTTGCTACCGCTTCTAAGGTTAACTTAGCAACCCCTTTACATTGCACAATTTGAGAAGCGGCTGCTAAAATTTTTTGCCTTGTTATACTTATACTCATTCCTTTTTAAAACCCCCATTTCTACTAAATTTATATAAATATGTATCTTATTTTTAATATCGCTGAGTAATAATAAATATTTTCTTTATACCACAAAGGCTTCATTACCTTTGAATTGTTCGTTGCTTCTTCTATTAAAAATTTCCATATCATTCAATATGATAACATCAAATACTCACAATTGACTATACATCTATACATTTATATTCGTTGAAAATATATCCATAAACATGAAATGCATACAAATTGATTATCCTTATATATTTAATCTATAATTCAAAGAGGTTTATATGTTCATAAAAATAAAGTGAACTTTTATAAGGATGATTCCATTGAAAAAATTTTCTATTAGTTATTTAATATGCTTACTGGTTTTTTCTATCATTGTGAACGTTTTACAGTATACACTAGTTCCAAATTATGCGGATTCATGGGGACCGATTTGGGTATCTATTATTATGTTTTTAATTCTTGGAAGCATTCCTGTTCTTATCGGTTGTTTATTAGGTGAATTTTGTTATAGAAAAATAAAAGGAAGTCACGAATTAAAGATCGGTATTCCTTTATTTATACTGTTAGGTATTTCCTACAATCATTTATTCTTTATGTGGTTTAATGACAGAGATTTTCTATCCTTTTATTTAGAAGCTTTTCTGGATACTGGCCTTCCTATTACTGTATCATCTTTACTATTTTATCTTATAAGACGGCGTTAATTCTTTCATCATTGCATAAAAAAAATGTTATTACTCCTGATAAATTGAGTAATAACATTTTACTTACTAAATTTGCTTCCAACTAGCGTCCTTCACATCTTCACTATTTGGCTTTCTAACTGATTGCACAAAACATTCCTCGCAAGCACCCAATGTAATGAAATTTTTCTGTGCTTGTCTTAACGAAACTTCATCCGCCCCGCCTTCAAAGTCAGGACCATTAAACTGAACCTCATCATCTTCCCAATAACATATATTACAAATTTCATATGTTACCTGGTGGTTCTTCTATTGTTCTATACCCGCAGCACGGACAAGTGTATTTCATTCTGTCACTCCATTATTAACTTGTTTTTTCCGATATATTCCGGCCCACAAAGAATGTAACAGCGCAAATCATAGTTATTCCCATGAAAAAAATATTAGAATCTTCATATGTAGTTGGAATCCCAACTGTTACTGAAACAATACTACAAGCTAAAAGTAAATATAATAATAAAGATATAATATAGCTTAGTTTAAATCGTAAAATGATACCTCTAAACAATAATTCCCCAAGTAGACAGCCACCTAAAATGATAGGTACTCCGAAATATAATGTAAGGACTCCCATTTGCGCAGTAGATTGAATTATCTTTCCAATTATGTTTGGCGAAGTCATCTCATCATTTTTTCCTATCCTATCATATAAATCAAGTGCCGTTACTGAAATAAAGAAACTTAATATAGAAAATGAATACGGAATTAAAAACTTGCTCACTCTCATTCACCTCGCTTTTTTGTTTCACATATATTATTCATTATTTTCACATGAAAAAATAGCCCTCTATGCTAAAACATAGAGGGCAGAATTTTTATATAAAAACCTATACCTTATCCTGAAGTGCTCCCCATAAACAGAACATCTAAACTATCTGTGCCCTATATTCTTTAGGGGATAGGTGGTTATTAGAAAGTAGTGTCTTCTTTTTTATAATATTCTTTTGAAATCTCTTCATAAAATGCAGCTGATGTCGTGTAGAAATAAGGTACTAACCATAAGAAACCGATTCCTAAAGTAAGAATACTTAAAATGAACCAACCTAAGAAACTTAAGCATAGTAAAAAGTAATCCATTTTATGTCCATTCATCATACGACGGCTTTCAGTAATCGCTTGATTCGCTGTATATTCTGGATGATCATTCAAAATAAAATATGTCATAGAATAAGAAAATGATTTAATAATACCTGGAATAATAAGAAGTAATGTCCATAGAACCAAGTACACATTCATTAGTAAATATGTTGAAAACGATTTCATAAACTTACTTCCATCGTTAAACCATCTAAATATATGACCAATACGAGCATTAGTCCCACGAATTACATTTAAAACAAAATAAGAAGCACCTACTGTTAACGGCCCGATAATAAACATTGCAATAATAGTTACTGTAAGTGACTCATTTGCTTCTTCCCAACCCCAAAATATCGAGAAAATACCTGTAGTTAAAATTTCAACAGCTCCAATAAGGATTCCGACTAATAAGGTTGCCCCTACCGCTAATCCCCATTTTCCTTTTAATGCATCAAGTGCTTCTCTTTTTAACTGACTTATCATATATAGCCTCCTAATACTTTTTCTATATTAGTATACCATTTATATCAAAAATTCCACAGATTTTCCTGAAATAGAAGCATACTACCTTTTTTGATATGTATTGATATATGTGCGCTGTAGCTTTACTAATATATGAATTAAGTCACTCATTTTCCTATAATAAAAAAAGCCTGCCTTTCATATGGAGTGAACCCTTAGAATGAGACGAAAAAAACACCTCTCTAAATCGTAAGTATCAGTTATGAT
>NZ_NJGF01000077.1:0-9336 GCF_002209985.1 Bacillus sp. K2I17 | reverse complement strand
TTGGTGTCTTTGTTTAAAAAAGTACCCATTTTCTTGTCTCGATATATGGACAGGAAAGTGGGTACTAAATGAAATGTATCAGTAGATAATTCAGCATTTTTCACTATAAAATAAGTTCCTACTTTCATGTCTTTGTACAACAAAGACATGAAACTCTAAACTATTTAGACAAGAAAGTCTAAACTTTCATTTTGGGGACTTGCTTGGGTCAAGAAAATCCAAACTAAAATTTTATAGATTTACAGAACTAAATACATGTAATCTTGTGTGAACGTATAGGTTTAAATACTACGGTACTTTTATTTGTAAAAAAAAAGGCATCCTAAGATGCCTATCTATTCTGTAACAAATTTAAATACATAGTACATAAAAAATAGACAAGATAGATAGGCTAGCCTGCCAGCAATTGATTCTCTCATAAATTTCATAAGTATGACTTTGACAAGCAATGCTAAGAATAACGGTATAAACAGTACCATAGCAAGTTTAATTGCTATGTCATTTATTGTTGGATTAAATGGTTCAAAATTAATTATAATATTCACTTACCCTTCTATTATCTTTTTATTTATATAACATAATTATATAAATAAAATCACTGCAAAGATACTATAAGGTTCCTTCCTCCAACTAAACCACCTTAATTTTAATCGGTTCTGGTGCAAATATAGGACACATTTCAAGGAACAATCAGGATTCCTACTGAAATTGTTCTTTTTTATCATATGCATGGCTTCTACTCCTATATGATATTACCCTATATAACAAAAAAAGCACGGCTATGATTTCTAGGAGCATTGAAAATGTTCTATCGTACTAAATTTACTTTCATAAATAGAACATATAATAAAAGACCTTGCTACACAAAATAGCAAGGTCTAGATATAGTAAAATGAGCACCTTTGATATTTATAGGTACTTTTATTTAAATTCATTTCCACAAAATAACATGTAAAAAACTAAAAAAGCAAAAAGGACACTTTTTTAGTTTTTCTAGCTTCCCAGCACAAATTTGAAAAAAGATTTCAAGCTATCCTTCACTATCTTTAAATTTTCCTCTTAAATTCTTCTCAAAGATAACCCTATTATCTTCCATCTTATTATAAGTTTGAAATAAAGCTTCTCTTTTCTTTTTTCTTACCCTTGGTTCTGGAGGATAACATGACGGACATTTTGCAGCCCCTTCATGTCTAGCTTTGACCATTGCTTTATATTCATGTCCACACTTACCACAAACCCACCATGCTCTTTCGTTACATCTGGTAGATGTCTCCTCAGGTGTTGTTACACCATATACTTCTTTATTCTTTGTAGGATGCCATTCTTTTGCTATTTCTGGGTTATGAAGAGCAATTGACTGTTGATACTTTTCACACGTTCTACATCCCTTACCATTTTTCACTCTTAAATTTATTTTTTCTCTCCACATATGACCTTCTTTACAAACCTACATTACTTCCTCATTTGAAGTATAAATTGCCTCATATGGATTTCGGACTTTCTGCCGATAACATGTGTCAAAGATACAAAACTCCTTTGCTATCTCTGGATACATTGTTGCTAATGAGTTGTCTTTGCAAACTTTCTTGTTTGAACAGTACGGACACACACTTTTGTCATGAAGCCTACTTCTAACAGATTCTTTCCATTCATGACCCCTTCCGCAAATCCACCATCTAACACTCCAATTCTCTTCGTCAATCATCTCATTGTCAGGTGTTACATCTACATTTCTTTCAAAATTCCATTGTTTAGACAAGCTTGGATCAATCTCTCTAAGTGATTTAGCTTCTATCTTATTAACATTATTTAACTTATCTTGCTTTTCTTTTTTCTTCATACATTTAGGACAAAGCTCATCTTCAACTTTCACCCTACCACTAGGAGTTGATCCCCAAACATGCCCCTCAGAGCACTCCCACCAAATATATTCGTAACTTCCATATGTAATATCTTCAGGATTCAAGAGACCATTCTTGGTAGGATGCCATTCACTTAACAGCTTTTTAGAAAGACCTGTATTTATAAGTAAATTAATCATAGTATTCTCACCTCTACTTTTCTGATTCAATCCACCATTTGTCTGCGTTCAATTCTTCTGTAGTCATCTCATACTCATCTAATTTAACAATTTCATTTTCCCTATTAAGAAAGCGAGGCTTTACAAATATAGAAGCATTTCTATAACTATAACTTTCACCTATATACGCTTCAATTTTAGAAATCTCTAGCTTATAAACATATAATGGATGTGAATATATTTGTCCAACTTTAAAAGTTTTATCACTATTGTTTTCCGAAGAAATCTCTTCAACTTTCACTTTACTTGGAGGACCATGGAAATGACTATCCCACATTACGCTTCACCCTAACTTTAAATTTATTTAATTCTATTGTATCAGAATATTCACACGTGTAATTAGGCAAAAGGTATGATTTTCTCATTATTTTCATCTAGTATTATAATATAAATTACAGATATTACTGGCTAAGTAGTTTAGAGTTTCTTGTCCTATGTTCAAAAGTTTTAGACTTTTATGTCTTTCTAGGGGTACAGCCGAGATACGTGTAAAAATAGGTCATAGTCTTACTTTTATTTCCAGAGTCGATTTATTGAGATTATTAATATCGTTTTGTTTATTTTTATTAAGTGATTTGTCTATTATGGGTTAACCCTAATCATCCATTGATTGGTTACTGTAAATACTTAATTTCGATCGTATGATTAGGGTGTATGATAATAAGTTAAACAATTGTTGCTTTGAAATAAAGTTTGGTTAAAAACACCTTACAAACCCGTATTTTATGGTAAATAAAAAAAGCCATTTTGAAAAAAGATTGATCAAAATGGCTTTTTCTCTAGCATATTTAAGTTTCGATTTTATAAAAAAAAGTTTGATCATTTTCTACCTTTGATCTTAAACAATTACACCTGTTAATTAAACAAGGTTCACCTTTGTTATTCTTACTCAACACATAAGTCTGAAATTTCCTTCCAGGCATACGCAACATCCTCTACTACTGTTCCTCCAAACGTACTAGTCCTATGAATATATTCTTTTCCTCCCATACGTTCATAAAAACCAAGTCCAGATTTATTTTGTTTCATTACCCAAACCATCATAGAATAAATACCTTTTTCTTTAAAATGCTTAGCAATAGCTGAAATAAGCTGCCTACCAACACCTAATCCTCTACATTCCTGTAAGAGATAAAGCGAATATAGCTCTCCATCAAAATTCTTCTCATCAATACGTTTACCTGATGCAAAACCTATAATATTCCCTGTATCATTAATCGCAACATAAATAAAAGGTTCATTTTCGTTATTTAAAAAATCAATCCATCTTTTTGCTGCATCTTCGTACGATAATTCATCCAGATAATCTTCAGGTACTAGACCACGATAAGTAGTCCTCCAACTATCAACATAAACCCTTGAAACGCCCTTTATATCTTCTTTATTTGCTTTCCTAATTTCCAAGTTAAGTGCCTCCAATGCAAAACAGTAAAATAATAAAATTTATTATAACATTCTTTCTTCAATCCCAGTTGGCTTAACATGTGTTATTACATAATATGGCTCGTTTGCGGAACAAAAAAATCCTGCATATCATACAGGACTTTTAATCAAACTTTATTATAAAATATCCGACTTTATTTTAAATCAACAACTATGAAATATTTAATAGATATACCAAGGATTTTTACAAAGAAATACCAGGCAAAAAAACTTATTTTAAATATCATTGGAAATAAAAGTAAAACTATGACCTATTTTTACACGTATCTCGGTTGTACCCCTTTCTACACCCCTCTTTGCTGAACAAAGACATGAAAATGGATACTATATTATAAACGATAGCTTCTTTGATATCTAATTTTATTACATTAAGAAATATTTTACCTATCACTACACGCATACTGGTATTATATTAATTAAAACTTGTATTAAAAAAAGAAACCATATTGAAAATATAAATCAACATGGTTTCTTTTTTGATATTTTCTCTTTTTAATAGACATCATTTCACCAAATTTTACTTATCTTCTACATTTACTCCAACTCTAATCGCGGTATCTACTTGTTGATTGTAAATCGTTACTTTTTGAAAAGGATTATGTATTAAAATAGATGTTAAATCATACACTCCTTTCTCTTTTTTTATAGGAATTTTGGATTTTATGCTATAAACCGTATTTGGTTTTAAATCATAAAATAATACATCTTTATTATCGATAAATTTCATCTGTTCCCAGTCAAAAAATTGTATTAATGCATATTGTTTTCTTGTATCACTGTTATTGCCGACCTTCGTATAGAAATTCAGATCGTTCTCTTTAATTACATCTTGGATCAACCATCTCTTGTAATTATTTTCTTTAGCAATATAAACACCATCTAAAATATCTTCTGTTTTCTTTTCTCCGTAACTATTAAACTTGACTTGATTATTTACAGTTTCATCCCCTCCTACTACAGTACTGAGTCTTACAAACAGAAGATTAGATGAATCTGTTTGTTTTCTAAATTCTTCATCTAATGTTTTCTTATCCGGGAACTTAGCAATGACAAAAGTAATATCGTGTAATCCTTTTGGTAAAGGTGGAATTTCTATAGGGATTTCTATCGACTCACCCGCGCCTACTTTAAAGGTGAAATCTTTTGCCAACTCTCTATCATCTACTTTAAACTCACTTTGCTTATAATCAACAAGAAGAAACATCTTATACACTCGTTCAGTCTTAATAAGATTCCCTAAGGAAATGAATTTTTTGAAACTTTGATTTTCCTCTATATTAAAGTTAAAATCTTTTTCAATTTCTCCATTTTGATTGTATACTCCTAAATTAATTCCTCCAGTTTCAGCAAACGGTAATTTATCCCGATTTGCTGTACTTGCAATAGTTGATTTAAAATTCGTACTGTCTAATGAAACTTTTGGCTGATTATTAGTTTGATTTTCTCGTTTCTTTTCTGTTTCTTTTGTGCAGCCACTAAACAACAATAAAATAGATACTAATAGTATAGATATTAGCTTGTTATGACCCATTTCATCACCCCTAGATAAATTCTATAAATACGAAAAGCAAATTAGAATAATATTCTAATTTTCTCATGTTAATATCATGATATATCAAGTTCCGTAAGTTTCAGTCTGCCAGGTCTGATAGCCACTTAATTTAAATTCATGTGTACCGTAAGTCTCTCCATCTTCCCAAAGATTACTACCTACATAAACTTTTGCACCTGCATGGGAGGAATTATATTGAGCATCAGTTCCAGTATCTTTATAAATTCCATTGACATATCCCTTTGCCTTTGCATAAATATAATCAATTGTTTTTTTAGACGATTGATTACTGTTTGTATATGAATCAGAGATAGAACTTGCTCCACCTGTCTGGGTAAAATCTGAAAATGCAACATAATACGCTCCTCCAGCTAGACCGTTATTATTTGGGTCTAATGGTGCTGGAGAAAAAGTCTTTAATGCTTTTCTCTCAGCATCGTGTACAATTTCAGGAACTTTTTTCTCCGAAACTGTTTCACTTTCTTGTGCAAATGACTGAATAGGGAATGAAAGTAAGGCAATCATCGATAAAGACGTTATTGTTTTTTTCATATTTTTATTCCTTTCATAAAAAGAATATGTTCTTTATGACGCGTATGTTTCAGTTCTCCAAGTCTGTTGACCTTTACATATGTTTCATCCACTCTCCAGGAATTATTCGTTTGTTTCAAATGTTTCCGAATTCGCTCATTTAATTCCGGACCATACTGATGACCCCAACGCATAATGGTTGTGTGGGCCATCGATAAACCTTGCGCCTCCATCGTCTTCACTAAGTCACGAAAACTTAGGTTGTATGACTGTTAGTACAATCACATCAGTTGATAATGTTTCCATTTGAATAAATATTACTTCTTCATACTGATCACGCCCTTTTTAGCCTACCAGAATCAGAAATGCTAAGTTGTTGGTGATGAGTACCTCCCCCTCATATAAACAAGAAAATGTGTGAACAAAAAACGTAGGAGTATGTATTCCTACGTTTTTCGTTATAAGCGTTACTGCTACACGCCTATCTCTATATTTTTTGAAAGATGAGAAATTTCAACTTTGATATTCATAGAAATCTGAATTCTATTCCTTAAATTCAGACTGAACTTCTGAATTTATTGGGCTTTGTATGTTTTTTTCATCAGGAATCGGTTTCCACCAATTCCCACTTAAAAATAACATGGTCAATAGATTATAACTATCACTGAAATAGCTTTCTTTCTTATTCTTCATCCAATCCCAACCGCTATTCACCCAAGCTTGATTATTACTGTTGGTTGTACCGGCGGCAATAAATGGTGAAACGAATACAGCTGTTGGATAATCACCAATATTTGTTCCATCTAGTTTATAACCGTCTACAATTTTAGATGGATTACCCTTTGTTTTATTTTTTATCCACGTAGTAACCTTTTCAGAAATCACCTTACTTCTCTTTTCTCCATACATTGCATAGTCCATAACAATTCGGAGTGGTACACGACTCGCATTATAGTAATATGCATCGGTATGTTTTGATTCATCTAAAAAGTTTTTAGGTGCAGGCTGTGGTGGGTTTTTTACAACAAAATCAGAAATCAACCCTGTAGTTGGCGAGTATTTATTTGTAAATTGTGTATAAGTATTGTAGAGATTGTCAACAACATGAAGCCAAGTTTTATCCCCTGTAAATTCATAGAACGCTCTTAAATGAGACATCATCCAATCGGAAGGTCTAGTATCAAATGTATTTTTGGAACCCCAATCACCTAAATTCAAACTATTATTTTTGGTTACATTACTAGCCTTAATACCTTTTGTAATCATATTTTGAGCTTCTTTCAAATAGTTGATTGTGCCATTTGATCCCCATTGCTTATGAGCAAGAAGAAGTGAGTAAGCAATATCTAAATCCCCATCTGTCGCAGAATCAAAATGCCCTTGCGCCTTTTTGCTATCGGCTACAACCCAACCCATTAAATTGGGATTTTCAGAACTTTTAAAAGTTCTCGCTGTTTTAAATAAGCCATTATAAATAGTTTGGGCGTTTGAATCATAACCTGCCATTAAGACTGTGATGATCATACCATACCCCTGTCCTTCTGAAGTTCCTAACGGTTTAAATCCATCAGCATTTCCTGTGATTTCTCCTTTGACGTAGTAGCCACCTGGAAGTGAAGAAAGGTCATTCTTTAGATACTTCTTTTTCCAACTATTATAATAATTTTTAACTGAAGCATTCAAACTTTCTTGTGAAACATGATTCGGTTTAATAATCCCAGAGTAGTTTACTTGTTGTGGGAAGGGTTTTATCTCTTTAGCAACAGCTGATACTTGAGAATAATTTGATATAGTTGAAGTATCTCTTAATGAAGTGCTGTCTAAAGCCTCTGCAGAAGCACAATTAGTATAACTTGCTAATCCTATCCCCAATGCACATATAACGGTGAATATCTGTCTTTTTCGGCTCATTTTTTCGGCTCCTTAAAAAAATATTTTTCAAATACAGAAACGATCCTATGAACACTACTCTACTAATGTTTCCATTCCATTTTACTTATGATGTAAGTTATGGTTCCTGTAATAGAAATTCAAGTTATCATGGATAATAACCACGTAAGTTTATAGCCCCTCATGTGTTCCCGCTATCACAACAGTCACTGATAGACCAAATGTACTTTCAATATAACAACCATATCAAATTTCGTAACATGTTAACGTAAGAAATGAGAAAGAAGGCGTTTTCATAATTGATAAGAGTACCTTCTTTCCTATTTGAAAGCTAATATGTATTGCTGCCCTACATCCTTCAACTTATATATTCATACTATTCCCTCAATCAAAGTCGCGTTACTGTCTATTTTTATAAGTTTCAAAACTTATACTAGAAGGAAGCTTTGAATAATACGAAGGTGATTTTATTATTATCTTTTTACTAATGCCTCAATCTTTATATGCTTTTCATCATTACTTAATTCCATTTTACTTATAATATAAGTTGTATTTCTAGGGAGTAAAAACTCATATTGTCCTGGATAAGAACTATGTTTTTCTATATATCCTCCGTGTGTTCCAGCTAATGTTTTAAATTCTATTTGGAAAACTTTTGTGCTAACTATTGGAGTATTAGATAGCAAAGAAGTACTTATATATCCATATTCCGTTCTAGATTTCCCTTTATATTTTGCTTTCAATTTATTAAATTCTTCTTTATCGATTTTACCATTTTTTATTAATTTATTAGGGTCATCCATAAATGCAATAGGGTCATCTCCTCTGAATAAAATTACATCTTCAGGTATCTCACCTCTATTTAACACGCTGTCTAAAGCTAGAATATTATTTTTGTCGCTTTGATTTTTAATTTTTGTTATGTCTCCTTTGTTATCTCTTAGTGGTGTATTAAATTTCCCAGCATATTTTGTATAGCTATTTAAAACAGTCTGTTCATTTTTGTTTGGTTTCCATTTATTATATTGTTTTTCTCCCCATTTTTTTGCTTGTTCTGGCGTTTCACACACTTTATACTGTCCTTGTTTCTTACATTCAGTTGATTCTTTTGCCGCTACTTGATACATATTTTTTTCTTCTGAAAGTGAATCTGCATATGCACTGTGACCACTTACACCGAATAACATTGATCCTGCTACAACGGCAGTTGATAATAAACCTAGTGAACGTTTCAACATTACCACTCCTTAAAATTTATTTACATAACAAACGTACTCCTTTTTTTTTATTTTCGGAATACTTTTAAATGTTTTTCAAGAGAAGTCTGACTTGATATGTTTTTTATATTTTTATAACATAGGGTAATTTTTATAAATAATTTTCGAAGATTACAGTAATTGATACTCACAAAACTCAACATAAATGAGAAGGAATACATAAGAAAATTAAAGTCATTATTCGTTAATTATCTTGATATTTATACAAATTAATTAAATATTAATATAAAGTGAGGCGGACTATACGTAATTTCTAGGAATGAATAGAGGAATAATTTTATGTATATGAAAAACTATTATGTAATAGTAATATCCTTTTATGATTCCTAGATAAAAGAAATACAACGATAAAAAATAATAGATTCAAAAAAACATGTTCAACATTCGTCTAATTTTATATTTCCCACTATATTTATAGAGGAATCTTAACAAGAGGTTTGGCCAAGAAATGTAGCGATTAATCTGATTGTATTTTTTCTTTAATAGGGGTACCGTCACATCGCTATCAAGCTAAGATTATACAATGTCAAGTATAGTAGAGATTATTTCTTTTTTCTAAAAGC
>NZ_NJGF01000076.1:0-9565 GCF_002209985.1 Bacillus sp. K2I17 | reverse complement strand
TTACGTTCTAACATGAAATTTTCCCTTGTGGGAGTAGATCTTTCCCCTATTTTTGATAACCTATAAAAGTTTTATCTTTATTTCTTTTAATATATAAGATATATATTTATAATAGATTTTTAATACAGCTAGTATGCTTGTTAATAAGATGTCTGACCTAATTAAAAATATTTGTAAAAATAGTAGCAATGTATTTTAAAAGTTCAAAAAACCTATTTTTCTGAATTTTATTATCTACTTAAAATTTAAAGGAATTATGAATATAATACGCCAATGAGGGGGCTGCACTAGTTACTTAGCACTCTACTAATAAAATTATTAAATATAAGGAGATATTAACTATGTACAAACAAATGAAATCTTACCTTATTGTCATAGTCAATTATTAATGCTCTCATTACGTTACCCTTTTTCAGGTAAAATAAAAAAACGGATACTCCCACCGTAGGAGCGTCCGCTATAAATATACTTTTAAATGGTTAGTATTTTTCTACACTAAAGATTCCTAAAAAGAATCTATTATTATATCCCCAATCCCTATTTACCTGTCCAGCTAAAAGCCATCGGACCTTATTTCGAAAACTCTGAAAGGGAGTTTTATTAATGATATTATTTTAAATAAAACACGTCTGTGTTAAACGTTCCTAAGTATACAGAACCTGAAGCTGTTGTTTTGTACGTATCAACTTTCAAACGATATGTTCCTTTTTCAGAAATGCCTACACCATTGTAATTGACTGTACCAATGTCAATGCCCATTCCTACATATTCCTTAGGTACAAACCAAGAAATTAAAGGCTTGTTCACATTTTCCCACGTGCCATTTGCTCGCTGAATTTGTGGTTGCATACGAAGCTCAACTTCATAAGCCTTGTTGTCATTTTTGATTTTAATATTTATATATGAATCTGTACCAACATAATGATTTACTTTTGTTGTATTTACGCTAGCTCCGTAACCTGAAGCCGCTGCTGCTTTTGCTACAGGTTTAGCTAATTCTAGCGTAGTTAAACCTCCTAATGCGATTGCTGAGACCAACATTGTCATACCCATTTTCTTTTTCCATGTTTTCATGCGAAATTCCCCCAATTTTCAATTATTTTATCGTGTTATTTTTACTGGCACTGTGTACATTTTATCAATTGAACCAGCAGCATTTTCAATTTCAACTTTCATACGAAAAGCACCTGTTTCTGCGATTGATTCGCCATTGCCTGTTGAAACGATAATTTCTTCATTTGTACCAGCTGGTAACATAGAACCCCAGTTGAAATCAGCATCATAATAATCCCAGCCAGTTGCGTATTTCTTTTCAATAGGAGCTTTGTAATGCACATCATAATCTTTATCATTTGTAGCTTTTACGATGATGTTTTGTCCCATATAATGTTGTGTGGCATGTCATTGAATTGTAAAATTGTTCAACGTTTCGCTAGGGCCACAAATGTAACGGCACTTTTCATCTGCATGTGCTTTCGGTGTTTCTAAATTCATTAATGTTACGCCGCCAATTGCTAAAACTCCCGCTCCCGCTACTGATTTAAATCTGTTGATTTTAAATGTCATTTTTGTACTTCCCTCAGGATTTAAATGACTCTCCTTCAACAGGATGTGAATTAATAACGTGATACTCTTTTTGTGATTTTAAAAATTTCTTTCATAGAAATGCTCTTGTAACATCTATTTTGTGCATTTCCTTATCTTCGAGGCCAATGTGAATCTCCCATGTTGCTGATTTAAAATATCCGAAAAAAATATTATGTTTATTACCAACTTCTTTATCCCCATGCTTATTTTCCAAATTTAAAAAATCCCTGTGTTATAAAAATATATATTCCCTTCTAAAAATATTTAAACGTGTTCTGGTATGAATAATTTGATGAACATTATAAGAACCCCCTTTCATATTAATCCCATTATATCACAATTAAGTAAAATATAACCTTTTATCAAAGTATATATAGCGCAACTCTTCGTGCAACAGCAAGTCAGCTAATCTTCCAAATCGCTTCATTTCTGAACACTTTTCTTTATTTTTCAAGAATTTCTTGTAATGTTTTTATTTCTGTGACTATATTAATAAAATCATTATTTATATTTTCCTCGTGTACCATTTCTATCATTGTAATAATTGAATATTAAGAATTATTCTGATATAAAAAAGGGAAATGTTATATAAAAAAGAAATACTTTGTATTTTAGTTTACAAATATTAGAATAAGAGGCACTAATTAAAGTTTAAAACTTTAGTTTGACGGTCATGTTATTATACGATAAAAAATGAACACAAAGTTTTATCTCATTAGGGGCATAACATCAAAAAGGCGGAGTTCTTAATGCACCTCCACCTTTTTAATATATAAAGAATCATTTGATTATTTAACAGTATGTTTTTAAAGTCTCTATATTTTAGATATCTTTACAGCAAAACCGAATTCCCCTATTTTTTTGAAGAAACAGGATCCATTTTTAATGTTTTTATTCCTTCTTTTAATGTAAACGCATCTGCTCTTAATGTTTTCCAACTATCTTTCGCTGCATTCAGGTTAGGTTTTAAGAATTTAAATTTATTTTGATCTGCTTTTTGGGATGCTTTATCAATATGATTAAGTACTCCTGAATATTGAGAATCTAAATCATGCCATTGTGCTGACATATAGGTAAGAGCATTAATAGCTGATCCAATTGCATTTTGCATTTCAGCAATATTATTATACGCAACTCCAACTACACGATTTAATGTTATTTTATAGTCCACCGTTTGGCGTAATTGCGCTAATAATGGCTCTAACGTGCCTAAATTGTCTCTCGCTACCCCTATCATTACACCGCCAGCAATCCATGTAGGAATTGAGGGAACTGATACAGTTATTATTCCATCCGATTCTACTTGTTTAAAATGTCTTACTTGCTCTAAAACATCATTTAGGCGCTTTTCATCTTCATCTATTCCAGATGCTTGGTTTTTTAAAATCGATTGCAAGATATCTTTATGCCCCCCAAATGCTCGGACATCTTCGCCAATATTATCTCTTAACTTAGCTAGTTCTTGTATTAAATTCTGTGTATATGCTTGGTTTTGTTTAATCTCACCTTGTAAATCTGTAATACCTTCTTTTAATGTATCAGCATCTCCTTCATTAATTGCTTCTACTAATGTATCGTAATAATTGTCAAATGTGGTATCATACTCTACTATCCCCGTCAGTGTATCTAAAAGTTGTTTTTTTATATGTGAATCCCATTTCGTAGCATGTTCTCTTGCATTCTTTTGATCTTGTAGAATTTGAGTAGGTAGATTTGTATATCCTTTAATATCAATTCCTTCAAAGTTAACATCTGGATTATTAATTAACAAATAAGAGTAATCATTCATGGATTTTGCAAATACCCCAGCATCTTGCAAAGCTTTTTTCATCTTTTCACTGTTTACAGAAAGAGATATATCTTCCGTACTCATTTGTTCTATTTTACTTTCACTTGCAAAAGCTGCTACTGGAGAAACTACAGTAGTTGTTGTCAGAGTTAAAAACGTCGATACAGCAAGTAGTTTATAAGGAAAATTAGTATTCATTTTAATTCCTCCTATACATATATATAAATTTTCAGTTTGTTTTTTCATGCTTAAAAGCAATGTCTTTTGAAATGAATTCTGCGTCCTTATGAATATCATCCCAACTTAGTTTAGCAGCCTTTAAATCATCAGGTATTAACGACAGTTTATGTTCTTGCATTTGATCGATATTATCATATAAATCTTTATAATTTGCCCCCATTGTATTCCATTGTTGTTGAATACTTGTTAGAGACATAATTGCTTGATCCACTGTTTGATACAAATATGTTAAAGTGTCTTTTGTATTAGTAAGTGAAATAACTGCTTGGTTAGCTAAATCTGCTTTCATACTTAATTCTCCAATTTTATTCGAAATTTCATTGTAGGAGTTCATATGATTAGATGCCTCAACACCAGCAGCTGTTCCTAAACCAATACCCGCTGCCCCTAGTGCTGTAAGACCACCAATAACAGCTGGTGTCGCTGTGCCACCAGTCACAACAATTACTACCGCTCCTGCAATCGTTCCAATAACTAAAATAGCTGCTCCTAATCCACCACCAATTGACCAGGCTAATACATTATCAAAATGTGTTTTCTGCGTAGAACGTAAATTCTCAATTTCGGCCTGAAGTTGTGGGACTAGTGCTTGTTTTCCCGCTAATATAGCCGTTAATCCTCCCTGACCATCTGGACCTCCAACATTATTTTTAAAATCTATAGTATTTTTATACAACTTTTTTTTGAAAGCCTCTAACATCATAATGACTTCCGTAACTTCTTTTGAATTTGTATGAATCGTACCGATTAAATCATCTATACCTTCTTTGAGCCCCGCCTTATCTTTCTTTTTTACAGTATCTACTAGTGTGTCGTAATAATTTTGAAATTGTTCATCATAATTTACAATATTACGTGCCGTCTTTTGAATGCTTGGCTTCGCCGCATCTAACCAGTAAGTTGCATTGATTCGTGACAGTTCCTGATTCAGGTGAATGTTTTTGATTAATTCTCCTCCTCCTGAACCTAAATCAATATTGGATAAATTTACATTCGGTTGCTTAATCATTGTTTTTGCGTACAAATCCATTACAAGAATATGAGAACCTGTTTCAGCCAATGCTTTCTTTAACCCTTCAGGTCCTAACTCATACTTTTCTATTTTCTGTTCTTGAACTGTCTGTTCTTTTGCTGTCTGTTCTTTTGCAAGTGCATGAATAGTACTACCATTCGTAGCAGTTATAACCGTTGCTAAAGTGGCTACAGTTATGACTTTAAATGGAAATTTCATCATTTAATTTTCCTCCTTATTTTCAGTTACATTATAACTCTTCCGTTAAATCCAATTTCTTGATATTAAAATTTATTAACTTGTTCTTCGAGTTGATTTGTTACATTTTTTAGTCGTCTTAATGTATCTTTTTGAGACTGAGTGTTATTAGTATCAACTTCAGTCGATAATTTTGTAATACTATTATTTATTAGAAACAAATCCTCTTTGTAACGTTTCATTAGCTCAATTTCCCCATCTACTTGGTTAGCAAATGTATGCAAATCATTTTGCATGAAAAGAATCATTGATTTTTGTAAATCTGCTACTGTTAATTTAGTTGTTAAGTCATATAATTTCTGGTTTTGTTTCTCTAAATCATTTAAATGTGCTCTTTGCTCTGTTGTTAGTTTATTAATTTCGGCAAAGGTACTATATGTTTTTTTAATTTTTTCAGGATCAATTACTTTCATAAGATCATACTCTTTGGTTTTTGTAACTGCAGCTGCAGCAATTTCACCTTTTTTATTTTTCTCTATCGCTTCACGTGCTTCTTTTTTGGCAGCTTCAATTTCTATGGCTGATTTTCCCTTTTCTGTTGCTTCTTGCTCTGCTTTCTTCTCTGCTTCTACAATAGCATTGTTTATTTCTTTCCCTTTGTTATACGCTACTACTGCTGTTTGAGCAGCCGGTTCAATGATATCTTTTGATAAACTATAAATTTCTTGGAATACCTTTAACCCTTGTTCATTTAAAGCTCCTGGTAATAATGCTATTTGCTGTAAATCATTTTGAATTGATTTTTTTGTATCTAGCATTTCAGTTTTTAACTTATCTATTTTTCCTGTTCCCTCTGAACTAAGGATACTCTGTGCTTTTGTCACATCGGTATCAAGATTTTTCAACTTCTTATCTACCTGTAGTTTTATATCTGTTAACTCATTAATTTGACGTTGCACACTTTCTTGGTTTGTTATGGTCATGTCTTGAAGGACTTCCAGTCTATCTGTAAACCCTTCTTTATCTTCCTTATTATCTACAAATCCTTTTAATGTTGGATAATAACTATTAAATTTAGTTACAAATCCTTTACTTTTTGAATTTAATAGAATTAATTTTGGATAAAGTTCGGATGACCACTCTTTCATATCTTGTTTAATTAGAAATTGATTTGTATTTAAAGATGGAACTTCTTCAAGTTGTACATTCGGGCTTCCTAAGGCTCCATCTATAAAGGTTTGTGTTAATTTGGAGTGTGCACCTATTTTTCGTAATGCTGAGGAAATATCTATATTATCTTGTTTCGTTTCTGCCTGAACGATTGGCATTGCGAGTGTATTGATAGGAATAGTCGCACCAGAAACAATTGATGTTATTAAAAATCCTGCCATAATTTTATTCTTCATTCCGTACACCTCTTCACTATTATTTTTTACGATTTTAATCGTATATGTTGTAAAATCTAACGTTAGAATTTTTCCTCTCGTACACTCGATTTTTAATAGAGCGTAAAGACTTTACTTCCCCATCATTTAAGCACTATGTTTTTCATAAGTAAACTAGAAAATCGCATTTGTTATATTTGATTTTTCTGATATTAAACGTTTTGTTTTTTTAAAGTTATACTTAAAAAACTTAAGTAACACTATCACTTCACGAGGTGAAATAATTATACTACGATAATCAAACGAAATATTTAATGATATCCTTCAATCTTAATATATATCTTTCTAAAAAATGATTTTAATATAACTTTATGGTTTTTATGTATATATGTACTTTATATGAATATGCAAAATTACATATACACAACCGAAGTGACCCCATAAAATTGAACAAAACAGTACTGTATTCAGAATAGTATAGACTTACAAAAAACTCTTCTTGCCTATAGAAGAGTTTTTTACTATGATTTCACTAATCTATTAAGAGTATTAACAATTATTATGTATAGATTAAATCCCATTAAAGCAAAAAAAGATGTCCTAATACCATATTTAGGACATCCCTTCAATTTACTCTTCTTATACATAATTTATCTGCCTATTCATTACATTTTATCTATTATAACTTGCCTTTTATACCACCGGTTCAACTTCTCCTTAGCAACACCAGAAAGACGCTTAGTTTTTTGATTGTAGAACCTTGAAAGAGTAGGTTGTGATATACCTATCTCTTCTGAAAGTTCCCTCATTGTTATATTCTTCTTCGTGTGTAGAAATACTATTTTTTCACGGATCAAATATTCACTTTCATCCCCACTTATGGGCTTACTTTCTTTCTTAGCAACAGCTTTTTCCGCTTGTATTACATTGGTAGTTTTCTTTTTAGGCAAACTCTCCATTGAATTCATTAATTCTTTAGGTGGAAATATTCTAATACCTAACTGCGAATAATAATTTTTAAACCAATTCTTCTTTGTTAATTTTTCTTCATCTAAGCCATTTTCATACTCCCAATGGGAAATAACCTTTTCACGTTCTAGATCCATTAAGACATTTTCTAATTGGTCTCTAATTCTATTAGGTTTTTGATTTTGTTTAATATCCATTACTGCTAAAAGTCCTTTATCCCCACCTATAGAATAGGGCCTGCTTAAACTAGAAAACATTTGTCGAATTCTCCACTGCCATGTTAAATAACGAATTAGCCTTTTATGATACTTATGTCTATAACTATTGTATTCAAGTGCTTTTTTAGAGAGTAACGCATTTGTACTATTTGAGCCATATAAATAGCTTGACAAGAAACTACCTGGTTTAATTCGACATGATTCTATTCCCATGTATTCATTAGTGTTTTTATCTCTCCAAAGCACCACTGAATCGAGTACAAAAAGCCTTTTTATGATTTCACGTTTTACTTCGTAATGTTTACCAGGTTCTGCACGATCATTTAATACTACAACCTCATTTTCATCATTAAGATATATAAAAATACTTGCTAAAGCAGCAATTCTTTTAGCAACTTTAATCTTATCTTCAGCTCGATAATATTCAACTCCATTAGCTTTTGCCTTAGGAATACTACACATTTCTAAAACTTGTTCATATGAAAAATCAATGAACTCATCTGGTGATTTAGCCTCATTCAACCATTGAATAGTGATAGAATCCAGACAATCTGCTGTTAAGTCGTCCATATTACTCATAACACCATCCACGAGAGTATTCCACCGAGCTGCTTCCTCTATGTTTGTTAACCTTAAATCTTCATCTTTATGAGAAGAAAGTTGAGCCAGTCCATTACTATCCTTTGTTTCAATTGGATATGACTTGATTTTCGTTTCTTCATCCTCTTCAAATTGATTTTTCGCAATTCCATCTCTTAACTTATAATAAACAGCAGAGTTATTAACCTCATAATAATCATTTGGTTTTACTCGATTATCATGCTCTAACGGAATAGATTCCATTTCATTGTTACTCTTTATAGACCTTAAAAACTCCTGATGAATAAATAGATCAATTGCCTTTTGTATTTCATCTTTATATTGATCTATCTCTGTGAATATTTGTAATGAAGAAACTCCTCTTTTTTGCTGCTGTTCAAGCCACTGTACTAGCATTGAAAAAGAAGGAGAAAAATATGAAGAAGTTACTATCTTACTGTTATCTTCTTTCACATCCTTATAATAGGCATTCCATTTATGCCACAATGCCTCGTTTTCTTTATAAAGTGGTTCCGATATTAATAATGCATCACGAAACAATTGAAGAACATTATCCATACGCCCCCTCCTTCTTCGTTAAATTTTAAGCTATTTTTATTTCAAGTTGAAATAATATAGCTATATGAATTCCCTTATATAAAAACACGAAATATTATCAGAAATTTCACTCAACATAAATGACGTTTCATCACATAGCATGCAAGTTTCTTCTTTTATTTATTATATAGAACAACAACAATTTGTAAAACATAGCTAATGTAAAGCTACTTTATAATAACATTAGCACCATTAAATAAGATTATTTTCATATAAACATGAAAATCTATAGCGGTATCATGTCCCTTTCGAGAAAAAGATGAAAATTGTATCAATATCTTTATTAAAAATAATAAACGAAAAAATTTTTTCATAAACCCCTATATCCCTGATATAAAAGGATTTGTTCAATCCTCTTAATATTAAACATGAAAACTTATAGCTATATCATGTCCCTTTCGAATTTATCTTGAAAGGCTTAAAACCACCTATATATCAATGTTTATAATGCTAATTTTCATTTTAAAAGTTCTTTGCCCTACATGAAAACTTATAGCGGTATCATGTCCCCTTATTTCAAAAACATGAAATACAAAATAGCTATATCATGTCCCTTTCGAAAACTCTAATATTTGATATGACGCCTATCACATCAACGATTTAAAGTTATTCTCCAAAAATCCACTGAACATAAAAAGATGAAAATCTTTAGCGGTATCATGTCCCTTTCGAGATACTCCAAATTCATTAAAATCATTATTAAATCAAGCATTACAAAGGTTTTCACTTCTAGTTCTTTTCTTTCTAGAAAGATGAAAATCTACAGCGGTATCATGTCCTTTATTTTTTTTTGCATATTCATGAAACCCCTTGTGGCTCTAAGATTCAAGATACTTTTCACCTTTTCATATTTCGCCTTAAAGGAGGACATTTTTACATTTTTCGATTTGCTATAATCAAATTGGTATATTTTATAGTCTTTTGGCATATATTTCTGAATTTGTAGAACGGAGGTGAAAAAGATGGGGAA
>NZ_NJGF01000075.1:0-9914 GCF_002209985.1 Bacillus sp. K2I17 | reverse complement strand
TCTTCAGGCACAAATTCCAATTGAAAACATGATTTTAATCCAACGTTAGAGTTTGTAGGAGGTTAACTATGGAGAAAAAGATCGTTTTAGCTATTAGTGATACTGTATATACGGCATATTTACGTGAGGATTTTATTAGTGCGGGATTTGAAGTAGCTGATAGTGATGTGATGCACATCAAGTACCTAGATGAAATTCTAGATACGGAACAGCCCAATATTCTATGTATTAATGACAAACGATTAAATATTGATGCAGGACATGAAGAGAAACGTGAATTGATTATCTTACAGAAACTAAGAGATATTCGCTTTAATCGGGATATTCGTATAGTGGTATTTACAGAGCGTGAAAATGAAGATGAGTTTTTGGCGAAACTGATTTATCTAGGTATCCATGACATTTTTAATTCTCGTAAAATTGATATTGATAATAAAGTCATCCCGCAGCTGCTGCAGAAATCAGATATTAAAAATGTAGCGGAAATTGTAGGAGCAAGTCAGGCGCCGCAACAAACGAAATTGCCCGACGTTCCAGTTGGTGAGGAAGAAGAGGAAATATCAAGTGAATTAGAGGAAGATAGCAACAATGAATCTGCCTCTAAATCCAAACTATTTAAAAACAAACAAAAGCGTAAGTCTATTCAGGAGAAAACTCCTAAAGCGCCAATTATTAAAAAACAGTATAAATTGGCTTTTGAGCCGGTATATGGGAAACAAATTGGTATTGCCATTCCAAGAAAAACAATTGTTGTGGCCAGTATGAATAGAAGAAGTGGAGCTACCTTTGTTTCACATCTTTTAGCTGCGTATTTAAATGAACTACAGATAGATGTGAACTATATAGAGAATCTATATGATGAGGGCTATACGTATCCGTTACTAAAGGGATATACAGAAGCACCAGAAAATTATCGTAGTGAATTTATGCTACAGCGGTATAAGGAGATGCTACAGAAGGAATCCGATATATTATCTATTCCAAAGTGGAAGCAAGGAAGAATAAATTATATTGTAAAGAATCCTATAGTGGACCAAGAGCTGAAAAACAAAACAGAGCAGGACTTCGACCATTTTATTAAGGTTTTATTGGGTAACCAAGAGGCACAAATTTCTATTATTGATGCAGGGAATGATTGGGATAAAGATTTATACCATGAGATATGCGAAATGGCAGATTATATCTTCTTTGTAGCAAAACCAGATCTGCATCAATTGCTAAAGATAGCGCATCCTCTTACACAAAAAGAGAGAAAGCTTGTTTCTTACTTAGCTTTAGAGAAAACGAGAATCATTGGGAATAAGTTTTCTCCAGCACTTTTAAAGCACGAAGTAGTAGAAGAATGTTTTGGAAATAAGTTATTAACTGCTCTACCACCATATGATGTTGAGGATGTGTTTGAATCTCAACTGAATAGCAGTACGTTACTATCTAGTCGGAATTATTATAAAGAGCTTGAAGGGATACTGAAGGAAATAGCAGAGCTACTGCTACCAAATGAATTATTGAAACAGAAGAAAAGCTCTATATTAAGTGGATTTCGATTTCGAAAGTCTGAAAGTTAAGGGGGGATGAAAAGGGATGCAAAAATTTATTATAGGTGCCGCCTCACTATTATTATTTGTTGGTTGTTTATTCTTAATGACAGATATAATTATTGGCGATACAACACATATCGATAATAAGTCTGCATTAGAACGTGCTGGAAGTACAGCAATGGATAAAGCCGTAAAAGTTGGTGTTTTACGATCCCAAGAAGAAATTGCTATTGATCCAGAAATTGCAAAGAACGAATTTGAAAAATCCTATAAACAAAATGCAACATTTAAAGATCCCGCATCAAAACGAGAGTTTTCCATACATGCTGTAAAAGAGCAACCTGCAATGATTGCGGTTGAAGGGGAAGCCGAAGCCGAAGCCGAAGCTTCTAGTTATACTAAACAATTTGATGAAAAGAAAGGAAACATTAAGAGTAACGCAAAACACATATATATTTATGAAGCAGATTCTGATAACAAGAAAGCTGGAGGAAACGTGAAATAAATAAGAAGAAGTAGGTGTGTAAGAAATGCAAAATACAATAACAACAGCGCTTTTTCTAACGCTTTCTTTATTATTAATAACTCTTATACCAGAAGGAGTACTGTATGGAATGCAGTTAATAAAGGCACATGATTTTGCTTCTAGTACAATAGAATTAGCAGAACAAACAGGTGGTTTTCAGTACACGTATGAAGGGAAAAGCGTAAATTTAATTCCTGATATAGAGAAGAAAATGAAAGAGCAGAATATGGATGGATGGAAATATGAATATACGAAAGGGCGCGTAGATCATAATCAGCCATTGAATTTTAGGATAAAAGCCGAACATCACTTCTTTATTTTTAAAATGATAGGGATAGACAGTGTGAGAGCACCAATATGGGCAAACAAAGATGGAATGGGACAACAGTAAATCCATATCAATCAGCTGCTGGAGAACGAAACCGAGTTAAATGGATGCTAGATATTATAAAAGATGGAGAAACTGTGCATCATCAAGAAAATTATTTACGTTCAAATTCGCAAAAAGATAATGAAAGAGCCAATGAAGGTGATGCAGGGCAATTTAAGTCCGAAGAACTAAAGTGGCAGCCGCAAATGTGTGGCCGATATACTGCGAGAATTAAAGTACTTGATGCTGTTCAGAGGGAATCAAACGAAAAAATTGTTGATTTCACTATAGATGGTAACTGTGGTACTGAAGTAACACCTAACCCAGATTCAGGCGATGAAGATGACTTTAAATATAAAATTGACTTTTCTAGTGACAGAATCGAAGGAGAAACAGCAAGAGAAGGGAAGAATATAAAAACAAGAATAGATGTATCACGTGATAATTTTAAACCAGAACGTGACCAATATAGAGCAAAGGTAAATAATAAGATTAATAAGTCACAGCAAGAAGTAAATAGTTCTGAATCAGATAGAGATAGTGCACAGTCTAGTTTAAGTTATTGTCGCCGTAATCCAATTCATGAGGTAGATGCCGAAGGGAAGGATCACTACTATGATAGGGACTGCTCTTGGGAAGAAAATAGACTAGATAGTGCTGCAAGTAGGTTAGATAAGGCAAGACAAAAACTAGAAAAAGAGAAGAACAAAGTTAAAAAGTTAGATGCACTAGAAGCAAAATATGCAAATCCGGAAACAGTAGTCGTGCTAAAACATAACGGGCAACAAGTAGCAACACAAAAGGTAAGGTTAACTGAGGGAGAAAAGAAAACCTTGAATCTTGGCTGGCAACATAAGGGGAAAGGAACAATTCAAGCGGAAATTAACCCTGCTGGTAATCGTTTAGATATAGAAGAAACAACATACAAAAATAACCCTATTAAAACAGCTATCTATGCACCATCTCATGAAAAAGGGATGTGTGGAGTAACGAGTGTAAAAGGTGTGGTAGAAACAGTAAGTGAACGTGTGTCTAAAGAGGATACAGTTGGAGAAATGTACTTTGAAACATTAAGCGGAAGTATTGATAATTTAGCGCCATCTAAGCTCCATGCTGGCTATGGTTTTTCCTATGTAGTAAACGGAAAATACAAAAACGATTGGAATGAAAATTATCCTGGTGTATTTGCAAAAGTAACGGCACAATATCCTTTTGCTGATGAAGGATTAAAAACTACACAAGAATTAGACAGTGTTTATAATACTGGATTAACATCAAAATCCCTACCTAAAAATATGTATTTGTCTGAAGTAACAGGACATGTCTTCGATAGTAAAAGACCAACTAAGTCTCTATACTGGGATGGTCAAGAAAAAATTATTGATGGTCAACGCAAATGGTATGCACCATTGAAAACAAAAGATGGAAAATATCCGTTCACTATTGAAACAGCCCCAACAGGTGTTAATGAAATGAGCTTATGCCTTACAAATGAGGTAGAAATTAAAGGCGTTGCGTTCGATGACTTTAAAAAGAGAAGAGTACTTGCTGATCTTCCATTCCCTGTACAAGCACCAGGCTGGAATTGGATAGGAAAAGAACATATTATCACTGATTTGTCAGACTGGTATTACATGAAGAGTAGGAAATAGTTAAGTGGTATTGTACAATGAGTTGAATCAACGTAAGAATTGAATCCATCTTAAGTAGCTGAATGGACAAACCAAAGGCACATCCCTTAATGGGATGTGCCCTTTTTTCGTAGAAAGGGGAATTAGAAATGGATAAAAAGAAAAAACAACGTGTGAGACGTGCAGTTTTTATAGGGGTTGTCGCAATGGTTGTATCTTTGTATATTGGAAGTGAGTTGCAGAATCGGAATGGGAAAAGTTATGCCCCTGCAAAGTATTTTGAGAAGGGGACAAAGCTTGTTTCGTTCTAACAGATTTATAAATAATAAAATAAAAAAAGGGACTACTTTTATACAATACTGTCTCTTTAAGGATAGCAACTGACCACCCTCAAATATTCAGTTACATTAGAATGATTTTACCATATTTCAGAGTTAATTAATAACTTAAAAACCTTGTTATTACAACGTTCGTAGGCTTTTTTGTTTTTAAAATCAGAGCTTTATAATGGTAAAAATAATATTTTTTTAGAAATGATTGACATTAAACTCTATATATCATAATATTGAATTGTAATATTAGAGAAATCAAATACAACATTTTCATATAGACTTTAGATTAGCTAAAAGGACACACCTAAGGCGCATTATGCCATAGGTGTGTCCTTTTTTTGCGTTTAAAGACTACAAAAGGAGGAATACAAACATTGAAGCCATCTAAGTTTCAAAAGAAGCAGATTGCTGCGGTAGGTTTAGCTGCTGTAACAGTAGCGGGTATCTATGGATACAATCATTTCGCAGTCGAAAATGCAGTAAAACCAACAAAGATTGTTGTAGCCGCAAAGGATATACCTGCGCATACAGAAATTAAAGAAGACATGCTAGTGGAACGAACATTACCTGGTGATGCCATTCCACCAAATGCATTACGTGTAAGCAAAAAAGATGTTGTAGGGAAGTGGACAAATGATGGGCAACCCATTTCTGAAAATAGCTATCTCTTTAAAAACAAAGTAGTAAAGAAAGAAGAGTTACCGGACTCTGCCATTTTAAATTTGAAAGATGGGGAAGTTGCATTTCCGTTACTCGTTGATCTGGAAACAAGTTCAGGGAATAGTATCATTCCTAACACATATGTGGACTTGTATTTCAAACAGGTTGTGAAAGAAGGGGACAATGAGAAAGTTGTATTCGGTGGTCTTTTCCAACGTGTACGTGTGACTGCTGCAAAAGATAGTAATACAGAAGATGCATTTGTGATAGAAAAGAAAGAATCAAAAGAGGAACAAGAAGGAAAACAAAAGCCAAAGGTAACGCGATTATATACATTAGCTGTTTCACCTGAACAACTTCAATACTTAAATCGTGCAAAAACTCTTGGAGATGTGATTCCAGTTGCAGTAGGACAAAAGGTGGAACAAACAGGGAAAGAATTACCAGCAGAAGGGTTCTCACAAATATCTGATCAGAAGAACATTTTAGATTATGTAGAGAAGCATTCGACTAATCCAATTTCTAAAAATGTAAAAGAGTATGTAGCACAGTATCTAAACGAATCCAAGTAAGAAAGGGGGTTATTAAGATGGAGCGGCAAGTAAGAATCATTGCCTTTTATGCGATAAACGAAAATGTAGGGAAAAGCACATTAAGTATTACGATGGCAAATGAATTGGCTCATTTAGGGAAAAAGGTGCTTTATGTAGAAGCAGACCAAGTAAGACCAAGCTTTGCAGTTGGAACTGGTCTTAGCCACGATAGTAAAAATATATTAGAGCTTGTAAGAAAAGAAAATGATTACAACCTCTTGCAGTATATTTGTACCAAGCAAGATTTACTAGAGAAAAAAGTGAACCCAAGGTTGATGCAAAAATTACTCTATAAAATGGATTTTCTTGTATTTCCATCAGGTTATAACCTAGCTCAATTTCCTGAGATTCAAAACAAAGAACTGTTTGTAACGACATTAATGGAATCACTTGTAGACACAGAATACGATTATATCATTCTATCGGTGCCAACTGAATTATCAGAGGTGTTGAGTTATCCAATCCTTTACCAATCAGACCTTGTTGTTCATGTGCTAAATGGAAATCCTCGTGGTGCAATAGCAATTAAGCGAGAATTACAACTAATAGAAGATGCGAAGCTAACATTACCTCGAATGATTCATGTGCTAAATATGGCAGATGAGAATTATGTAGAAGATATTGAAAAGCTTTCTTCCCAAAAAATTACGGTGACAATTCCGTATGACAGAGATCGTACGAGTTACGAATGGGGGATGCAATTTGGTTCCCCTCAAATTAATACAAAGGTCCATGAAATTATGGAAGCAGCTGGTCTTGGTATTCCATCCCAGCAATCCTCTATGAAAAAGGGTCTCTTTGGTTTACGAAATTAAAAGGGGGACAAGGAGTATGTGGGGCTATTTACAGGAAAAACAAATCGCCTTAAAGCGAAATCGAGTGGATTTATATCACTTTGGTTACATGATTCGTTCCAAATCAGCTCGAAAGTTAGGAACAACTACAGCTCAACAAATTAAAGATATAACAGATGAAATTCGTGCATTTTTAGTAAAAGAACATCGTGATATCCTAAGCGAATCCTTTATGAATAAAGAAAAGAGGGCAGCTGTAGAACAAATCATTAAAAGCTTTTTACTAAGTAATCAAGTCGTTATTTCAGATGTACCTTCTGAACGGTTACTAAATATGGTGTGTGACGAAATTGTGGGGTTTGGGATTATAGAACCTTTAAAAGAAGATAAGGATGTAACTGATATTTATATCAATGGCACAAAAGAAATCATTTACGAAAAAATTGGAGAGGGAGAATGTACATTTCCTTACCGATTTGAGACGGAAGAAGAAGTGAAAGCTCTAGCTTATAAGATGGTAAACAGTACATCAGAGTCATTAAATACAGCAAAGCCGTATGTGGACTGCGTGTTTCCATATATCCGCATCAATATTGCTTTAGATGAACTTGGGGGACTCAGAACAACAATAACGATTCGTAAGAATGCAGATCACCTTCGTGCTTCTGAAGAGCGTATGTTATCTACCAATCAAGCGTCAAAAGAGATGTTGGACTTTTTGGCTGCAGCCGTGAAAGCCAAAATGAATATTCTAGTTGCTGGAGCTACAGGTACCGGAAAATCAGAGTTTATGAAATATCTTGCCTCTCACATTCCGAAAGGAAAGAAAAAAGAACGTACTCTGGTAGTAGAAGATAACCCTGAATTATATTTGCAACGCATTTTTCCGGAACATCATTTTGTTCCGATGCAGTGTAGGGCATCCGAAGTAGAAGAAAATGCAATCGACTTTGATAGATTGTTAACAAATGCTTTACGGCAAGGGCCTAAGAGATTAATTGTAGGTGAATCGAGGGGGAAAGAAGCGTTAAAAATGATTAACTTCTTCCAAACAGGACATCCTGGTTTTACCTCTGTCCATGCAAGGAGTGCGAAAGAAGCAGTAAGACGTTTAATGCTTATGTGTTTGCAAAGTGGTGCAAATATCGATGCTTAGTATTTATATGAATTAATCTCACAGACATTTGATGTGATTGTCTTTTTAGAAAAGAAAGACGATGGAAATCGCTATATTACAGAGATGATTGAATTATTGGATTATCAAGATGATATACAGTTCAATCAGCTTTCTCAATTTATTCCATCAGGTGAGGAATACGATGAAATGAATGAGAGAGTAGGAAAGATTTATGGAGACCATATTATTACAGCAAAAATGTCAGCCGAAATGGAGAAGAAATTCCGTTCTTCCACTGTAAAACCAGCCCTTTATGCACCATTCCTTTCACAACGGGAGGTGCAGTATGCATAGTTTGTTGGCTTATGGATGTATATTTTTAATCTTTATTAGTATAGTATTTCTCGTTTTACTTTTTGCAAAATCTAAAGGTTCTGCTCTTTCCCAATTTGTACAAGAAAACGAAAAAGAAGAAAGGCGCTTGGAATTAAGGAATATTAAGGGGATACGAGTGTATCTACCACAATCCGTTATACAAGAAGCGCAAAAGTACGAGTGGAAATTGACGAAAAGCATGTACTGGGCATATATGATTCTTTCCGGAATGAGTATTGCAGCGGTGTTCTATTTTTCTTTTGGAAGAGATCTTTTTACACTGGTTTTCGTTTTATGTGGATTTTTAGTTCCGAGATTTCTCCTCTATCGAAGAAAAAAACGTTACTACTTGGTTGTCATTGACCGTCTTTCTATTTATATGAAGGCTGTAGCGAATGCTCTTCAAATTAGTAATAACGCAAAACGCGTGTTAGTACAAGTGAAGCCAATGATGCACGAGAGCATTCAAGAAGAAATAGAAAAAGTTTCTCTTTTATTAGAAGGTGGAACTACAATGCACCGTGCATTTAGAGGATTCAACGAAACTTTTAATTTTAGAGAATTGGTTTTCTTCCATGAAATGTTGGAAGTGTGTAGTCGAGAAGGTGGCACGAATTCAGTGCAAGTCTTACTAGATATTGCAGAAGATTTCGAAAAACAAAAGCTATACCTGGCAAGATTACGTTCTAGTTTATCGCAAGCACAACGTGCCTTTGTACAGAACTGCTTAATCGTCATGGCCATGCCGATTGTTATTATGTTGATGTCAAAAGAAGCATATGGATTTTTAGCAGGTTCTATGATGGGGAAAATCGCATTAGCGGTAAATATGTTCATTGTATTTTTCTTAGCAACCCGTGTAGAAAAGATTGCAAATTATAATCCAACAGAAAGAGGGGAATAAAGTGGCTGCGATTTTAGCTGTAGTGGTATTCGTTGTCATGTATTGGGTATTCTCTACCTTTCTACAAAGTAAAAAAGATAGTGGTAGCCTACTGACAAACTATGTAGAAAATGCAAAACGAATTGAAAAAAAGAATTTAAATCAAATGATGCTCGCTCCTTTCCAGTCATTATCACATAAGTATCTGACAGAAGAAAAGAAAGAGCAGATCCAGAAAAAATTAGAAGAAGCTGGTTTGGATACGAAACCAGAAGAATATTTGAAAATGAAGGTTGCATATCCCATCATTTTCACCTCTGTTTTCTTGATATGTACGGTGTTTCATGATTACTACTTATTTAAAGTGGGCGTTTTGATTTCACCACTGCTTTATTTCTATCCTGATTATTTATTAAAGAAAAGAATCAAGCAGGCGATAGAAGCAAGGAAGTTCGAATTACCACAGTATCTAATTCCGGTGCTGCAGTTGTTAAAAACACATACAACATTAGAGGCAGTAAAAAAGGCGCAGATATATGCTGGGAGGCACCTTCGACCGTATGTATCTACACTTACAGCGGAATTAGAAATGTATGCGGGTTCGGATCAACCATTTAGAAACTTTGCAGCAGCTTTAAATAGTCCAGAAGTAAATACCTTTACGATTGCATTGCAACAAGCGCAAAAAACGGACAAGGTACAAAGTCGTCGTATTATGGACGCACAAATTAAAATGATGCGTGAATTAAAACATGAGAACTATAACCGTCTCATTCAAAATAAGCCAATGGAAATGAATAAATTTAACGTTGCTGTAATTGGTTGTATTGTAATTTATCCAATGGTGATTGTTATTCAATCCTTAATGCAAGGATTTGCAAGTTTATAGAAGACATTATCAAAAATGGAATAAGAAAAGGAGTAATACACATGTTAACAAAAATGAAGAAATGGTTAAAAAATGAAGACTCACAATTATCATCAGAAAACGGTATGTTAATTGCCTTGGCAGTAATTATTGTATTAGTGATTGGCCCGTTTGTATGGAAAGCAATTCAAGGCGGGTATGACACAATTCTAGCTCGATTTACAAAA
>NZ_NJGF01000074.1:0-10344 GCF_002209985.1 Bacillus sp. K2I17 | reverse complement strand
CGAATCTCAATGGCTGCTTAGTCTTTTTTTAAAGCTGTCTACTTGACGGGGATAAGACCAATATAGATGTCTTTTCTTTGACTTGAACCACCATGATTGTACTAACAATACTTTTACTTTAGATGAAATTCGAACTCGCTTCGGTAGAAATAGCATTTTACGGGCTATCTCTTACATACCACATTCGACGATTAAATACAGAAGGAGGCCAAGCATGAGAGAAACACGTATTCAAAGAGAACAGGGAATTGAATAGTGGGCAGAATGGTTATCAAGAGCTAAATTGTAAAATATCATAAAAATCGATCATCTAAAACAAGTAGGCCCCTATTAATATAGAGGCCTACTTGTTTTTTACATCATTCTTGTTTTTTCTTTTCTCTTAAATAATCTTTATAAACTAAAACAGCCACAAGAATAAAGCTTATACTAACAATTCGAAAAATCATATTTAAACTTATCCATTTAGCTAAAAACCCTAATACAAATGCACTAATCCCAACCCCAACATCAAAGCTTGAAAAGAAAGTTGCATTTGCTGCACCACTTTTTTCTTCACTTACCTTTTGAACTGCCCAAGTTTGTAAACACGGCATTACAGTTCCATAACCTGCGCCAAATAAAATTGCCGCTATTATCAGATATACATCACTTTCTGCATAAGACAACACAATAAGTGACAAAAATCCTAGTATAGCTGAGACGATAATAATAGACCAAGGCCCTTTGATATCATACCACTTCCCAGTAAAAGGACGTATTAAAGTTGCAACAGTTGCATTAATAAGAAAGAATAAGAATATATGATTTAGCCCCTGCTGTTTTCCGAAAAGAACTAAAAAGGTAAGAATCGCCCCAAAGCCAATTGTTGTAATAACTGCCAGCAACGCTTGAAACCATACCTCTTTTTCAAAAATCATATCCCAAAAGCGAAATGGTTGTTTCTCGCGCTTTATAGGAATTGAAGCGTGAACGAATTGAAGCATAATAACCGCTAGTAGACTGAGTATTACCGACGTCCAAATTAAAGTTTCAAAAGAAAAAGAGTTGTAGATAAAAATGCCTATACTTGGTGCGATAATTGCTCCGACTGTTGTTGAAACAGAAAAATATCCCATTCCTTCTCCTAATCGCTTATTAGGAATTAAATCTACCGCTAGTGTACTGTTAGCTGTTGTTGAAACACCCCAGGCAACACCATGAAAAATTCGTACAAGTAAAAATAGCCATACGATATTAAGAAATGGATATATACAGGTAATAAGCATTAAAGCTACACTTGCACCGATTGCTAAGCTTTTCCTTTTGTTATCGATTAAATAGTATCCGACCAATGGTCTAATTAATACCGCACCAATTGTAAATAATGTTGTCACTAAACCTACCTGTATAGAAGATGCATTCATCTCTGTCAAATAGGCTGGCAAAATAGGGAGTATCATCTCAAATCCAATAAATACAAAAAGGTTACTAAGAAATAAACAAACAAATGATTGATTTAATATTTTTTGATTTTCCATATTATGATTCCTCGCTTCTAAATTGTTTTTTCAACTTAGAAGCAAAGAATCACTGAAACATTTTTTAATTTCCTAAGATGCTTAGTCAATTAATTCACCCTCTCTAAACTTTATAGGTTTTATTAAAAATATCTTAAGTAGATAGTCTTTTTAATTATAAAAACTTTATACGATATTTCATTATAACTTAAATCCATATTCTGAACAAACGAAGTTTTAAACAGTTTATTGAATTCGTAATTCACCCAATCATTGACATTAAATATTTTTCCTTCAAGTTTAAAATAAATTTTAGTGATTGACACAATAATCTCTGGAATGCTACGGTTTTAATGGTAAAGTAGTAAGAGGTTTAATGTTTAGATATTACTTATATGATGCTAAAAGGTACCAGAATACTTTTAGAAAAAGAAAATTTATATTCTCATAGCCCTTAAAGTTAGATATAAAGATAATTCGATTAAGTTAACCGTACATAAAGAGAGGAAGAAAGTAAGATGTTTACAAGAGTTACATCAGTTGTAGCTGCTATTATAGGAGCGAGTCTGCTACTAACAGCTTGTAGTAGTGAAGAAAAAGAGACAAAAAATAATGCAAAAGCAACTGACAAGAATGAAACAAAACAGTCCATTAGTTTACCGTATATAGCGGAGATCCCGACAATGGATGTAACAAAGGCAACAGATGGTGAATCCATGAATGTAATGCGGAATGTGTTTGAAGGTCTGTACATACTAGGGGAAGATAACAAAGTAATTCCTGGTGTGGCAAAATCGTATGAAGTGAGTGAAGATAAAAAAACATACACATTCCATCTAAGGGATTCCAAATGGTCAAATGGGACACCTGTAACAGCTGCAGACTTCGTATTCTCTTGGAAACGTGCTGTGAATCCTGATACAGCTGCAGAATATGCGTTTTTATTCTTTGATATAAAGAATGCAAAGAAAATTAATAGTAAAGAGCTACCTGTAGAACAGCTAGGGGTAAAAGCAATAGATGATAAAACATTAGAGGTGAAATTAGAGCAGCCTGTCCCTTATTTCATAGATTTGACAACGTTCGTAACGTTTTTGCCGATTAACGAGAAGTATTTTGAATCAAAAGGGAAGCATTATGGTTTAGAAGCAAATCAATTGGTTTATAACGGGGCATTCATATTGGATAATTGGAAGCATGAACAAGGTTTTCAGTTGAAAAGGAATCAGAATTATTGGGATGCTACAACTGTGAAATTAGACGAAATCAACTTTGATATCGTGAAAGATAAATCAACAGAAATAAATCTATATGAATCAGGTCAAATTGACCGTGTAGGACTAACAGGTGAGTTTGTAGACAAATATAGAAATAGTCCTGATTTCAAAGAGCGACCTGAAGTAACTATGCAGTTTTTACGTATGAATCAAAAAAATGAAGTGTTAAAAAATAAACATGTACGTTTGGCAATTAGTCAGGCAATGAATAAGAACTCCTTTGTAGATACAGTGTTAAACAATGGCTCTCTTCCTGCGGATGGTTTTATCCCAGCTGATTTTGCTAAAGGTTCGGACGGAAAAGACTTCCGAAAAGAAAATGGAAATTTAATAAAAGATGATGTAAATGCAGCGAAAGAGAATTGGAAAAAAGCAAGGCAAGAACTTAAGAAAGAACAGATAACACTAGAATTGCTAACAAGTGATAATGCAATAGCCAAGAAAAATGCGGAGTATTTAAAAGGTGAACTAGAAAAGAATTTAGAGGGGCTAACGGTCCATGTTAAACCGCAGCCACGCAAACAGCAAATTCAGTTGCTACTGAATAGTGATTATGATTTAGGTGTTGATGTATGGGGTCCCGATATTCCTGATCCAATCACATTTTTAGATTTATTCACGACCGATAGTAGCTATAACTTTGATAAATATTCAAATCAGGCATATGATGAATTAATTCATCAAGTGAAAACAGATTTAGCTGGTGATGAAAATGCTCGTTGGGAGGCAATGAAACGAGCAGAAAAAATATTATTAGAAGATGGAGCAGTCGCACCATTTTATCAACCAGGCAGATCATACTTACAGCGTTCTTCCATTAAAGGAATTGTAACGAATGATTTTGGTGGAGAATTTAACTATAAATGGGCAGAAGTTAAGAAATAAATTTGAAAATAATAAATTTGAAAATAGAGAGTGGAAGTAGGATTAAAAAATGAAGCTTAAACTTATCAGTATGGCAATCCCTTTAACATTACTATTGGGAGGATGTACGTCAACAAAAGATACAACGGAAATAAAAGCATCAGAAGAAAAAACAGACAAGGAGACGGGTGAAGAGTCAGGGGAAACTAAGTACTTGGAGAAAGTCAAGGTTTTAACTGGTGATATGCATAAAGCAATGGAGAAGGTTGGGGATGTCCTTAAAAAAGATCCTACATTATATGAAGTGCAAGAAGAATTTGATGAAGCAATTATGGGGTTAAGAAAAGTAGCCAAGTCTTTTAAGGAGTTAGATCCTAATTCTGAATATACGTTACCTCAAAAGAAGATTGTAAGAGCGATGGATGAATTTGAGTTAGCTACAACGAAACTACTTTTGGGTATGGACGATACTACAGGCTATACATTTAAAGATGGAATAAATCAATACAAACAAGCAAATGAATTGTATATAAAAGCTGGTTATCAAATTTTAGATGTAAGAGACGGCAAAGAATTAGGTACAACGCAAAAAGAAAAAGAATAAATAGTAGGGAAAAGGGAGTCGATTATTCGAGTCCTTTTAGTTTGCATTGCATTGCAATTATGTATAATTGCATGTTTATTTATCTTGTTATATCGACAAAAATCGACATTTTTTTTGATATACTTATATTAGAATCGGATATAACGATATTGGATGTTACAAATATACTGAGGGATTTTGGGGAATTCTTGTTTTTTTAGAAGGGAAAATATTATGAATGAAACACTTAAGAGAGAAGATAAAATTTCAGAAAAAACATTAAACAAATTCTTGAGTAACATTATTGATGAAATTGATTTCCAAAGGAAAAATCAAGAGGATATCGCTAAAATAATTGGCATTTCTTCAGGAACGCTTTCGAAGAATTTAACAGGGAAAAATCAATTTGGATTTTGGAATTTAATTAAATTATTGAAGCTATTGTATGCCGGTGATATTAATAAACAAAGTAAGATGTTACACACCTTCTGTTCTGTTACAACAAGTAGGAAGAACTTGAGGATTGCAATGGAATACGCAAATATAAAAGGTAATTTAGCGCTGCTTAAACTAATAGTTGACCAAGAAAAAAGTTCATCTCTAGCAATGAATCGAGAATGGGCTTATGTATATGAATTAGTGTGGCAGCGTAGCAGTGGTGTCATTGCAAAACAAGAATTATTAGATACTCTTGAAAATCGTAAGGGTAAAAAGGTAATCAAAACAAACGAGATGAAGATTTTATATGGAATATTAACCTGTTATACGATGTGTGATTTAGAGACGTATAATTCCTTATCTGAGTATGCTCAAGTGTTATTACCAAAAATTGAAAAAGTATCTGATAGTTTTATAAAAGCTGCTTATTTTGGCAGAATTAAAGAATGTTTGTCTTTTGCATATTTGGTTCAGGATAAACTTGAAAACTTACGAAGTACATGTCATGAGATTTTAGATTTAGAAGATCCTGAGAGGTGTTTTAATCTTTTAAGGGCATCTGCATTTGTATATTTAGCGGAATCTTATACTTTTGAATGCTATGATAGTGCATCTAAGTATATAAATAGGGCTTTGGAGCAGCTTGGATCATGCAATTTTGAAAGAGAATTACAGAGAAAAGAATTAATTTTAAATACGCTTGCGTTTATTAAGTTGGTTAATAAGCAAGAATTGAAAAATATAGAGATATATCATCCAGCAGAAAAAGCGTTTTTCGAAATTATTAAAGGAAATTATAAAAATGCGGTTGAAATCCTAAATGATTTAGAAAAGAAGAATGACATTCTAACACCAATGCAATATTGCTATTTAGGAATAGCGAAGAATGATATTTCTTTAATCGAAAAAGCAATTGAGTTATTTGATTGTGCTGGTAATAGATTCTACAGTAAATTTCCTAAAAAAATAGTAGTAGAATATAATGGTATAATGTATGAGGGTGGTGCTATATGAAAAAAATATTATTTGTATTAACAAGTATCGTTTTTGCAGCTGGAATTATTTACACCGCTGCTGGTAGTAAAGAGCAACCAAACAATTTAGTAAAAAAAGATTCAGAACAATTATTGGCTAGAATGGGGGATCCTGGTGGCGGTATCGGATAACCTTTAAATAATTAAAATGCGATTGTCTCATAGGAGGCAATCGCATTCGTTGTTTTTAGGGATATTTCCTAAATATCAAATTCGAAATACAGTAAAAGTTTGTGAATTATTCGCAAACTGATAGCTAATACTAAATCAAAATTTTAAACTATATTGTTAGTGAAGTTGCAAAAACCCTTGTGTTATCAAATCTACTGATAACACAAGGGTTTCCAAAGATTTTTCCGCGAGGGCGGGGCATTGAAAATGTTTAGCCCCTTTTACAGGCTAATACTACACAAGTGCATTTAACTCACATACAATATAAAATTTGCTGAAAAATAATTTTACATTCATTTGGCAAAATGCTTTTTTATGAAATAGGTGTAATCAATAAGAACCTCTAACACTTCTTGCTGTTTTTGTGGAGGCAGATCAGATATTGCTACTTTAATTAATTCTAATTTACTTTCAAGTGGTGCATTTCGCCCAAATAGTTCATCTATGGAGACGTTATGTATTTCAGCAAGATTTATGATGGAATCTGCATCAGGATCAGCTTTCCCATATTCCCAATTTGCATAAGTAGTGCGGGCAATGTTTAGGCGATGTGATATATCGGATTGGGTATATCCTTGTTTTTTTCTCAATTCAGCAAGTCGTTTGCTTAGATGGGACATATCATTACCTTTTCCTTTCTGATTTATAAAGTTAGTGTAAAACAGAAAAGGTAAATTGTGTCCTAATGACTAATAATAAGGCATAATATAAAATATTTTGTAATAATTAGTTAAAATGTTATGATGATAAGAAATATTTAGAGTTCTATGAGCAAAAAATAGGAAGAAATCGAAACGTTAAATCGAGTTTCTTCCTATTATATATACTTACTAAAATAATGATTTTCCTATATCTATTGTGGCCAAGTTTTGACGTCTTGTACGCTCTCTTAAATAACGTTCCGTAGTCATGATAGATTCATGCCCTAAATAGTCCCTTATTTTTTTTAGTTCAACACCCTTTTCCATTAAGTAATTAGCCATGAAATGCCTACAAGTGTGAGGAGTGATTCTATCCTGTCGGAAACGCAGAAAATCTAAATTTATTTCTTCTATTTTTTTTGCCACAAGAGAAGATAGATAGTCTGCTCGATAATTTGATCCATCAGCTTTAGGGAGAAAAGCAGAGGTACTCGATGCATCTAGTTCTGTTGTTTGTTTACGTAAACTTCGAACATGGCATAAAGCATCTAATGTATCTTCAAAGATGCGAACTTCCCTACTTTTATTCCCTTTACCAACAACACGAAGTAGATAGGCATTTAAAGATGAATGAAAGACCAAGTCTGCCCATTTTGCAGTTGCGATTTCTTCGATTCGTAGCCCTGTTGTAGTTAACAGGAAAAATGCAGTGTAAACAAAATAGTTGGATTTTTTTAGTTCATCTAATATCTGGGTAACTTCTTCTGGATAAAGGTCACGATTGACTAGCTCTTCTTTTTTTACGGATACTTTTTTAAGGCGACTACTAAAGTTGTCTGAGAGTCCGTTGTTATCATACACATATTTTAAAAACTGCTGAACTACTGTTTTCTTTTTACGTAATGTAGTGGAAGCATATTTTTTGCTTAATTCATAGAAATAGATTTCCATCTCATTATGGGATAACTCTTGAATGGTGCCAATTGTTTCTTTTATGTAACGAAGAAAATGAGAAAGATCGTGCAGATACTGTTGTTTGGTTCGCTCACTTCTTTTTTTCGTTAAAGAAGGCTCATCGTGTAAAAATAAATAAACCAATGATTCTTCACTTAATTGGGAGTAGTCAATATTACGGATACCTAAACCCATAATTTTTTCAAAATGACTGCTATCAAAAAAATCTGATTTTGATTTTACAATTTGGTTATTATGTTCGTAATTTATAATATTCAAATCTAAACACAACCTTTTGTAGAATGAAATATTAAACAAATATTTTTAAATAAATTTTTATGATTCTAATTATACCACAATAAATGCGTTATTTATTGTGGTATAAATTGAAATGATTAAATATATATTTCCGCCTTAATATTTAACGTTTCTGTTTAGATGATGTATAATGGAAATGTTTAATTTATTTTTTTGTACATTTCAATCCAAGTGCGGTAGGAGGAGATTTTTTTGACTAACCTTCGTCGGAAAATTTTACATGAAATCTATAATTTAGAAGACACCCATTGTTCAATTTGCCCTCTGAACAACCTATCAGTGAATTGTACAGATGAGCAAGAACAGGCAAAACAGAGAAACTATAAACATTGTAAAGGTTGTCCCATTTTCGATTCCATCCGAGAGAAAGGAGAGCAATTGAATTCTTTATCGAAAAAGAGTACATTTAATAAGGTACGAGAACGTTATATGGAAAATCCATTTAAGTATCTTCAGTATAAGGAGTACTCAATCACAGATGTAGTAAAAGAAACAGGTTTAACAAAGTATCAACTAAGAAAATTTAAACAACAGCTAGAATGAAAGTTTCGGATGAGGTGAGAAATGGACTATTTATCTTTAGAAGAGGTATGCGAGAGGGTAGGTTTAACAAAAAATCAATTAGGCTATTTAATTAAGTATAAACATATCGAACCTATCAATCTGGCTACCTGGAAAGCGGATGGTGGATATCGTTTTGAACAAGAAGATGTAAAAAAGTTAGAGGAATTATACAAAGACTCTTTAACATTAAAAGAAGCAGCTGAATTTCTAAATAAGTCTAAGACTTACGTTCATAATGCGGCTAAAGATGGGATATTGCCCTTTAAAGAGATTGCTAAAGGGAAATCTACTGAACGATTGTACTTAAAAAACGATTTGGAAATTTTTAAAGAAAGAATTGAAAATAGATCAAAAGAGGAGTCAAGAGAAAAAAAGCAGCATTTAAGTCTATACCTCGATGAAAAGGTATTAGAAGCAATAAAGAAAAAGGCTGAAAAGAGAGGGTATAATGGCTACAAGAAGTTTGCTGAAGACATTTTATTTGCAGAAGTAAAAGAAGACATAGAAGAATAGAATTCCTAACAAAAATAGACCTCGAAAATGATAAAATCGTTTTAATAGGTCTATTTTTGCTTATAAGAAGTTTTTTGATTGTCGAATCTAATTGTATTATCCAAGTCACCAAAGTAGTTTACAACCGGATTTGAGAGGTCGTTTTTTCGAGTTCACGTGTTGAAAATCAATAACTTTACAGAAAATGGGATTTAATACATCAGATTTAGAAGATTGACTAATAGATGATAAATAAATGTAAGGAGAGGTTATTTTGGATAAAAAAATTGTAAATCAAGAAATAAGAAATGCCATTAAAATTGGCGATATTAATAAAGTAAAACAATTAATCGGTAATAATACTAAACTTTTAAATACAAAGACTTCATTTGGAACATGGTTGCACATAGCTGCAAAAAAAGGAAATCTTGATATTGTTAAATTTCTAGTTCAGGAAGGTATAGATATTGATGCTAGGGGAGGAACATTTGATTCTTCAGCATTAAACTTGGCGGCAGGATCAGACCATTTGGATATAGTGAAACATTTAGTAAATGCCGGTGCAGAATTAGATGTCAGCTTAGCAAAAAGAAATCCTTTATTTGGAGCTATTTATGGTGGACATAAAAATGTAGTTGAGTTTCTGGTTGAAAAGGGTATAGATATTTCGATTAGATATACTGGAGAGAATATTAAGAACATGAATGCCTATGATTATGCTATGGAATTTGGGCAAACCGAAATCGCCGAATGATTAATACGGTAAATGGCGGCATACATCAAAAATGCCTATAAAACCAAGTAAATTATAAGGATATCAAGAAATATAGTATACATATTTAGATTATAGTAAACTAATATCTTTTTAAAACTCCTAAACTAAAAGAGTATGAACAGACTGAAATTGGACGAATTTTCTATTTTAGAGTATAGAAGTATGGTAAAATAGAAGTATAACTGTATATCGTGTGAAGGTGGGCTTGTTATTATCCCTTCTTTCCATTTGGAAGGAAAGGGGGTGATATAACATGGAATTTTTGTTTGAACTTTTAAAAGAAATTGCAAGAGCAGTTGTGCGTGAAGTTTCAGCATACGCACTGAAAAAGCAATTTGAAAAAAAAGACAACAAAAAACCCTCGCTTCACCGACCAAAGTACAAGCGTGGGTCTAAAAGAAAAAGATAATGCATAATAACAACCACCTTGACAGTAGCAGTTATGAGACGGGATGTGTCCAGCATCTCGTCTTTTTTAGTTTATGCAATTCAGTTAAGTACTATACTTTATATATATTGGATATACATTCAATATATATCTAATCTACAGTAAACATACCATATTTTTATTTTTTGGTCAACGCTTGGCTAATATTAGGGACTAAATAGAGAGGGGTATACTGTAATTCCATAATGCAAGTGAATTTAGAGAAGTAACAGGGGTACCGCCACACATCCATCAACTTAAGGGATATTTTCAAACAAAATGTGGGTTTTTTATATAATTTTTTATT
>NZ_NJGF01000073.1:0-10484 GCF_002209985.1 Bacillus sp. K2I17 | reverse complement strand
GCGTAAAATTTTCGTTATGGGGGTAATTAAAACTATTAGCTTGATAGCGATGTGGTGCTACCCCATATAGAAGGATTCATGATAGTTGTTTATTTAATGTTTCCTTTAATCTTTTTTGGTGGATTGCTGATGTTAGTTTGTAAATATTTAGAATATCTTCTGAATAAAAATAAGAAAAAAGAAAAGACACCCTAAGGTGCCTTCCTCCGACTTGAGAATCACATCTATGTATTGAAGAAATTTAGAAAAGGTAAATATTAAAAGGAAAGCTTCTAACTATAATTTATAGATGTTTATTATTCTCCAACGTACTGAAGATCTCCTGATTTATGTAATGCGGCTGTTACTTCATCACCGAAATTATTTAAAGAGAATGTTTGCTCTTCTATTGGATCCATTTCTGCAGCTTCACCTATCTTGCCGTCTTGAAGTTCCCAGAAATAGTTATGTTCTTCTACGATTTTACTAAAATCTCTATTTACCCATCTTTCAGTGATTGCTAATAGTTCTTCTTTGTTCTTAAAATCGTTTTGGTTTAGAATGCTTCTTACTTTTTCTGCATTCTTTTTAGACATAGGAGTTGCTCCCCGTCCGTCATTTGCTTTTACTTTTTGATGAGTCATGCTATGCATTGCTGAAATAACTTCTTCTTCAGTAGAATTTTTAGTGATGTGAAGTTGTGCATTTGAACCTTCAATTTCAGCTTCATTCGATGGTGGTGCTTCTTTATAATCAGACTCTGCAAAAGCATGCTTCTCACTACCCATTGGTACTTCAGCAAACTGTAACATTCCATAAGTCATACCAGCTGCAAGTACTATTACCCCTATAATAAATCCTAGCCAATACGTTAGCTTCTTGTCCATATTCACTTCCCCTATCTACATTTTAATATTTCATATAAATAATATTATATCGAATCCCCTTTTTATGGATATAATATTTTACCATATTAAGTTATATTGGTGATTGAGAAATATGAATCGAATCTATTGTTTTACTTTTAAGCTCTTTTCGTATTCTTTAGCTTCATCAACATTTTTAAATGTTTTTAAATCGAATATCTTTTCTCCATCAATACATACAACTAATACTCCATCTTGAGCTTGAAGAACACTACCTACATTACCTTTTCCGAGTGAAATACTGAAGGGATTCTCTACATTTAATGATTTCTTTTTAGCAAGATAATCTTTAAATGGCATACCAATGGATAGTTCGTCTTTTAAGCCTTTAATAGTGTTACCAGAAGTAGTTGTTGGTTGTTCCTTTTTTGTAGCCTCTTCTTGCTGTTTGCGTTGCTTTTCAGCCGTCTCTTGTTCTGCTTTCTCCTTTTTCACAGTCCCTTTTTCTTCAGCTTTCTTCGCTTTTTCAGCTTCCTTTTGTGCTTCTTGCTCAACTTTAGATTCTTTGGAAGTACTTGTTGTCTCGTTAGATGAACATGCTGCTAATCCCATAAATAAAGCGAAACAAGTAAGTGTTGTTAATAGTTTTTTGTTCATAGTATGTATCCCCCAGTGTTTAAAATATAAGATTTACCTGAACTATCATAACAAATATAATCACAACTATTTTGTCATATTATGTCGAAATGCAATAAAAAAGACACCCTAAGGTGCCTTCCTGTGACTTGAACCATCATATAGTAATATGGTATTGGATGCCAATCCAAATATTACTTTACCATGTTAAGTTATTTTGTTCATTGAGAAATCCGGTATACTTCTTTATTTAAACGTAAAAAGTCCTAGAGGGGACTAGGACTTTTTGACAGAATGAAAATGATCTAAAAAAGGACTTGTATAACGTAACATATGAATGTTTCATAAATGTATCGTAAATGTGAACAAAATCTATATTTTGTTAGAGATTTTCTAGGTAATCATATATTTCTGTTTTTAGTTCAACACATTCATTTTCTAAGTTGTTAATTATTTCGATATCTTGTTGGTTTGCACTCTCTCCACTTATTATTTTTTTATTGAAATTTAATGATACTTTTATATATTTCTGTCCTAAACGTTCGTAGATATTTTTAAATCTAAAATATTCTTCTTGTTGTTCTGTAGGCTCGCTTAAATATGTCTCATATGTGTTAGAGTATAAAGTCATTAGGGATTTGCTTATAAAATCTAATGTGAATTTTATATTGTTAAGTGTTATATCTACTTTTTGATTATTTGCAAGAGAAGAGGATAATTTATTAAGTTCTTTTTGTTTTTCTTCTAATTCTTCTAATCTTTCTTGAGCTACCGTTGATATAGAATGAGATTGCTGTATTAGCTCTTCAACTTCCTCTCTCTTCTTTTTAGCTTGATGATGCAGAATAGATACATAAGCAAAGGCACCTGTAATAACTAAACCTGCTATTCCAGCAACGATTGCAATCGGTTGCCACATGTTGGCGATCGAATCATTTAAAAATGATATTTGGCTATCCTTAGCAGAAATGATTTTATCTTGCACGTCTTTCACGGTCTCCAAAGACTCAACCTTCGTTTGTAACTTGCTCAATTGTTCTTTGATTTGTTCATTAGATATTGTAAATAAAGTCAGTTTCACTGTTTAATCCCCTTTTGTGTCTTAATTCATAAATAAAAGCACTCTTTCGAGTGCCACCGCTTACTTCACTACCTTATCCATAACCTCTATTATTGCTTATTTTTCGCTTTCATCTGTTCTTCATAAACAAACTTAGCTGTCATGAAATCATTAGGGAAATCTTTTAATGCGTTTTTCATAATATTTAATTCTTCTTGTGATTTTATTTCGACCCCATATAAGAAATCGTACGCCTTAGTTTGCTCATTAGCAACAAAGTTCTGAGTCATGTAATCATCTTTAAAGTCTTGCTTTGCTTTTTCTTTCACCTTATTTATAGCTTCCGTTTTATTGATATCCTTAACTGGATTTGCAAATGAACCTGTAGGTTGTTGTTGCTTAGGTTCTTCTTTCTTTTCCGGTTGAGAAGCAGGTTGTTGAGGCTCGGGTTTTACTTCTTCTTTTTTAGGTTGTTCTTGTGGTACTTGTTGTTCTTTCTTGGCCAACTCTTCTTTTAGTTTTTTCACTTCAGCATCTAAAGTTTTGTTTTGATTTTCCAGTAGTGAGATATCGCCTTTTAATTTATCAATCTCTTTAGATTTATCATCCGTTTCTTGGTAATTGGTTTCGGATTTTAGCTGTGAAGTGGCCTGTTCGTTACTTGCATAATGTTCAAGAGCGTAAACCATTCCTATTATGATCAATAGGATAAAGGATACAGCTGATACGCCAAATGTAATCAAAGATCGTAGAAATGGCCTTTTATCTTTTATCAATTGTTTTTTTCTAATCAAAGCAATAATAAGAAACACAAGTGAAGCGGCAAGGGTAATTATACTGAACCATGTTAATGTTCCGGCGATAGCTTCACCAACGACATCAAAAGTCTTATAAGGTTCAGTTGTTGCTTCATAAATCTTATGGCTGTTATATAGACCTCTTATAAAAAGTAAAATTAATATACCTATACCGCCAAAAATTAGTTTTTTATTAGATAATTTCATTTGCAGTCCTCCCAAATATGAATATATTAATCTGCAAAATAAAAGCACTCTTTCGAGTGCTCATGTTACGCAGATACAGGGGCTTTGTCTTTACGGAAGATTCCCATTAATCCACCGATTAATAATAATACTCCTGGTAATAAGTAAAAGATAGAGATACAGATGAACCCGCCAATAGCAGCAACTGTCATCATGATACCGCCAACTTTCGCTTTATTTCTTACCATAACAGATCCAACGATTCCTAAGATTGATAGGCCTACAGCACCCCAACCTAATCCGATAATCGTATTTGCGCCGTCAGCTTCGAAAGCAGCTCCCATACCACCGATTAATAATGCAATAAATGCACAAATAATACCAAAAATCCCACCAATAAGTCCTAATACAAATTCAGCTGTTCTTTTCATTTTAATTTCTCCTTATATAGCTACGTCAAATTCGAATTTCACAGATTTTTCATCAAATGTAAATGTTGGTTTGAATGTACCAACGAATTTATCACCTTCAGGAACGTCAAATGTCATTTTGTTAGTGATTTGGTTACCTGGTGCAATATTTTCGTTTACGAATGAATCTCCTCCACCAAAGTACTCTTTGAATTGGTTACCTTCAGCATCAGCAATTTTTAATTCAGAAGTTCCGAAATATATATCCTTCTTGCCGTTGTTTTTAGCATTAAATGCGATTTCTAAAACTTTTCCTTTTTCAGCTTTGATGTATTCGTTAGGTTCAACGAATTTAGCTGAACTAAAAGTTAGTTGTAGACCATTAACTTCTACTGTATCCCCGATTTTATAAACTTTGTTTTCAGTAGATGCTTTTTTGTCTTTCTTTTCTTCTTGTTTAGGCGCATCGTTTTTACTTACTTCTTTAACTTCTGTTTCACCACATGCAGCTAAACTAAAAGCAAGTGCTCCTGCTAAAGCAATTGTACCCATTTTTTTATACATTTTCGTTCCTCCAGTTATGTAAAATGTAAGATTTCCAAAACTATCATAACAGAAACGGTTACAACTATTTTGTCATATTTTGTCGAATGAAAATAAAAAAAGAGAGCCGTACCCCTTTATTGTTATGGGTATTAATTTTTTATTTTTAATCTGGTACGTGAAATTATATAATAAGCTGTTTCTTTGCTTTTCTTTTAAGATTATTATAGCATTCTATATGAATCTTATGTTATTATATAGGTAGAAAATTTGTTTCCATTGTTTATACTCTATTGTACGTAGCGTGAAGGACAAACCTTACGCCCTGTTAACTCGGGCGAGGTTTGTCCTTTTTTTACTTTAAGGAGGAATTTACTATGAAAAAAATCTACAAAATCGGAGCAGTTATAACAACTTTATGTGTTATTGGTATCACGATCTTTACTTTAACTAAAAATGAATCAGTCAAAACAGAAATAGTAACACCAGAAAAAACAATTGTATCTGCTGCAGATGTAAAAGAAGCACCTGAAAATATAAAAGATATTTCAAAAGAAGAATTAAATCAAAAAATAAAATCCCATGAAGAGTTCATTGCGTATTACTATCAACCAACCTGTCATTTTTGTAAAAAGGCCGCACCGGATATCAATAGTATGTCGAAAAAGCATGATCGAACCGTCTATCGAATTGATATCTCTAGGCCAGAAAATCAAAGTGCCTTCCAAGAGTTCGACATTCCAGGTACTCCAGTTGTTGTAGCTTATAACAGAGGTGAAGAAGTTGAACGTCTAGAAGGAGCAGTGTCAGCTGCTACATATGACGGATTCTTTGCGAGACGTAATTCGAGCGCTAGTTAATTTAGTGCTCGTTTTTCTTTGTAAGAAAGGAGAATTTACATGCCACAAAACGCCCGTATTCATTCTTTAGACATAATAAGAGGTATAGCTATACTATGTATCCTTTTTGCGAATCTACCCACTATGACGGGACTAGATCCCTTTAATCAAGCAGGTTACTCCGGTATAGATAAAGTGATTCGCTTTTTAGTAGATTTGTTTATACAATCAAAGTTCTATACTATTTTCGCATTCTTATTTGGAGTAGGGTTATATATCTTTATGAAAAATACACAAACAAAAGGATATCCAATGTATAGACTATTTAGCCGCAGATTGTGTATCTTGCTACTCTTCGGTTTACTCCACTTTATCTTTCTATGGTATGGAGATATTCTACATGCGTATGCTATAGCAGGATTTATTCTATTGTTCTTTTATAAGCAATCTACTAAGCTTATTTTTATAGCTGGTTGTAGTTTCCTAACGGTTAGTTATGTATTACATATTATTGTATTTTTACAAGCAAGTTCTTCTATTCCTGAAGTACCAACTTACTATCAATATATGTTTACAGGCAACACTACCAACCACACGGTAAATCTATTTACACATTATTTATATCAAGTAAAAGCACGTTTGTTTTTTCTGATGATAGAGGAACCCCAACAACTACTAATCGGAATTCCTGAATATATAGGATTATTTTTAATCGGTTTATGGGCTGGTAAGAAAGATATTTTTAAAAGAGTACCGGAATTAATAAAGAAAATTATATTTTTACAGTGGAGTTCGTTATGCATTTCATTTCTTCTCTCTTGTCCTATTATCTACTATTTTATAAAAACGGATGTCTATTACTCTCTGGATATACAACTATGGATTCTATTTGGAGGGAAAACGCTAGCTATATTCTATATTTGTACTCTACTTAGAGTTTGTGAGAATAAAAAATATATAGAGTGGCTGTACCCCTTTATGAACGTAGGCAGATATGCTTTAACGAATTACATTAGCCAAAGTATACTAACTCTTGTCACTCTTTCGTTGTACTTTAAAGATGTCTCACACATATATTACTGGAAACTATGTATCTTCGGGCTTTTCATTATATTTGTACAAATTATATTCAGCAAAATTTGGAGTAATTATTTCCGCTATGGTCCTATTGAGTGGATATGGAGAAAAGGAATTTACAAAAAATAACCTATTTTTCATCAGTTACATGCAATTAACTGGAAAAAATGATAAAATATTATATGAAAGATTAAAGATATATTTGTGGTTGTAAAATGATGTTATTAAAATTAAAGTAGATCAAGTCAGAGTAAGGCACCTTTTGGTGCCTTACTCTGACTTGATCCTATATTTCTCTTAAAATCAATTTAACCTAATATAAAGTATTAGTGATTTAATTATAAAGATAGGTGATAACATGTTTAGTATTAACAATAACCCTCGAAAAAGTAAAATACACAAAGTTAAATTACAAGTACCTGGTGATGTGAAATATGAACTTCAATCTACATATAACTTGTTATTAAAGGAAGGATATCAAGTTTTATCTGTACTCAATATTAAAAATGGTGGTATTATTGTGTACCGTCATTTATATGAAAATACCAATTTATACGAAGAAAACTCAATTGTGTTAAAAATTCGATTGATTACAAATAAAGGAACGGTTTTCCCCGAACCATATCTGGACGCACATTATATATCGGCAAGAACCACTATAGACCTTGCTGATATATTTATTGAAGAACCGATACGTAACTTGGGATTGGGAAGCATATTAATGAAACATTTACTACAAATAGCAGTAGACTCACAGGTAGACAAAATAACCGGTCTTATTGTTAGTGATGATAGTCATCATAAAGCCAAACAAATTAATTTTTATACGAAACATGGATTCGAGATATCTGGTAATCGTCTTTTATGGAAGCAACGTACATAAAAATCAAAAATGTTAAATTTACAAAAAGAGGATACTATACCTTTTATCGGGTATAGTATCCTCTTTTAAAACATCCTATTTCAATGTAATATGTGCTAGCACCACACTTTTATGAAGAAATCTGAAGTGTGACAACAATTAAGTTCATACTAGCATGTACAACAAATGATACTAGTAACCTATTAGTACGCACATATACTAGAGCAAGTACAAGTCCAATTAGAAAGTATCCAAATATAAATGGAAAGTCAAAATGCATAATGGAAAATAACAATGAGCTTATTAATATACTCCAAGTTTGTTTAAACTTTTGAGTTAAGATATTTATGGCCGCATAACGAAAAACAAACTCTTCTACTAAAGGTGCAAGAAGAACAATTGAAATAAGTGCAATAGGAGATATTGCTGCAGCAGCGACTGTATTAGACGTATTTGCTGATTGATTAGTTAACTGAAATATACTTTTATCTAACATACTACCTATTATCTGCCCAAGAAATACTAATATGATCCCAACTAAAATCCATACAAATGAGCTTCTTGATAATTTAATCGATAACTTTGTATCTTTCATTAACTCTTTTCTATATATAAGAAAAAAGATTATCAACGTAAGTGAAAACCCAATTAGTTCCCAATGCACTAGAAGTTGTTGGATTGCTTGCTGTTGGTTTCCCTGAATATCATACCAGCCCGTCTTCGCTAGCAATTGTACACCTATAATCCCAATAAGTTGAGTCATTACAAAATATATAAGTATAATATAACCTGATTTATGTATATTACTATTATTCATGTTTATGTATTTACCCTTCACTTTTTTTATTTAATTAACCTTTTCTCTTACGAATCCACGCTTCACGCCCCTTGAGGAAGGAGTTTTCTTGGCTAAAATGATAAAACTTTTGTTAAAGTTTTATTGGATTGTTCCTTTTAACAGATGTAGTGGAATATGTAATCTCGATTTCTCTTGAATACTCAATTTCAGAACCGCACTTATCACAATTAATTATGCTATTATCTTGTGAACGCTTTCTGGCATCTCTATTTTTTCCGCCACAATACGGACATGTTAAATGGTTTTCATATTTACTATCTACCGGTGTAGATAGTAATGTTATTTTTTTAACTCCAATTAAATTATTATGCGGATATTTTCCACAAACGTGATAAACTTTACCATCTATCAACACGTTAACACCTATAGCTATAGCTAAATCACAATCTACAACTTTTATAACTTCCGCTTCTGTATTCTCATTGAAGCATAGCTCTATATCGTATTTAACAATTGTATATTTCATCACTCATTCTCCTTTTATGGCAACGTATTGGTAATTCCGTAAAGTTCTATTGTTCCGTTAAGAGGACCCGCACCCCTAATTGGGTCCTTTTTAGCGTTTTTTTTCAATTCTATTACGCCCAATATGTATAGACAACTATGTTTATGTGTTGAAATGTTATAGTGATCCCCATATGGTTTCACAAACGACTTTTTCTCTGTTCATTGGGCTTTTACGTAATGGTAAGAGCCATTTTTTTATTCAAATTACGATTTTGTTCACTTTTCCGATACATTTATGAAACATTCATGTGTTATCTTCAGTACGTTCTATTCTTTTTATAAAATCGTGTGAGTTATACCAACACAAGAAGCCCTAGAGCCCTAACTCTAGGGCTTCTTCATTTAAAATAACGATTTTGTTTAGTTTTCTAACCTTTTCCCTATCTTGTATTCATAAATTTCAATATAATAATATATATGGTTACAACAATTTATTATTAGGAGGTGTAGTTATGTCATTTGCAACATGGAGTGCAATTTTTATGACTTTAATCGAAGCAATGTCCGTGGCAATCTTTGGTACAATCTCTTCTAGAAATAAGAGCAAAAATGCCAACTAAAAAACCTAATAATAAGAGTTAATATCTATTTCAGTGACAGCTAATATGTCCTTGACATTTCAGCTGTCATTTTCTATTTAAATATGAATTTTGTTAAAAAATCAATTAAATTCTCCATCCTGGTGCACACTATACCTAAAAGGAGTAATCATGAAAATTTTAAAATACATAGCACTTACAATTGGATGGCTTGCATTACTGTCTCTTTGGTATGCAGTATTCTTCCATTAACTTCCATTTTACTTATACAGTGAGTTTTTCTTTTTTCACCATTTATTAGCAACACCATATACATATACAGACTATAAAAAATACAAAATATAGTTCTTGGTCCAAGAGCACCATACACCCTGATGGTGCTCTTTTCAATTAAAGTAATGCTTTTAGGAAAATTCCATTGTCTAATTCTTCACTTGTCCATTTCGCTTTTCTCTATTTCCGCATTTATTATTAATAATACTAATTTTTTAGAGGTGAAATTATTATGGACGAGTTATTATCTTCTGTTTCAATAACTCCTAATTTAGTCGGGCCTACTTTACCAGCTATTCCACCATTCACGCTGCCTACTGGGCCTACCGGTAATACTGGACCCACTGGTATTACCGGACCCACTGGTATTACCGGACCCACTGGTATTACCGGACCCACCGGACCACCCGATGGGCCTACTGGACCTACTGGACCCACTGGACCTACCGGACCACCCGATGGGCCTACTGGGGACACTGGACCTACTGGAGGTACCGGGCCTACTGGGGACACTGGACCTACCGGAGGTACCGGGCCTACTGGGGACACTGGACTTACTGGAGGTACCGGGCCTACTGGACCTGGATGCATAGAACCTCTACCAATATTCACTCAAATTGTCTATGTAAACAAAGCTGGTAATGATGCTACTGCTGATGGTTCTGAATGCGCACCATTTTTAACAGTAACTGCAGCAATGGCATCAATAACAGATGCTATTGCACCATTTCCGGATCCCTTAAACATAACTAAACGTTATGCTATCTCTATTGGACCTGGTAACTATATCGAACCATTAATTCATTTAAAAGCTAACGTTCAATTAGTAGGAACTAGTACTTATTAACTAGATTACAAATTCCGTTTGATATAAATGATCCTTCTTGGTTTGACTTGAACTTTTCACAGGATCCTAGATCTGGGTTTGTCAATCTGACATTACTAAGTGGGCCTCTTGATTTTAACTTTCAAACAGCACAAAGTGTTTCAGGTAAATTATTCTTTGTTAGCGTTAATATAACCCCTACTCCTATATTCACAGCTTTATCGA
>NZ_NJGF01000072.1:0-11008 GCF_002209985.1 Bacillus sp. K2I17 | reverse complement strand
GTCTTTCTTGAACTGTTTTCCTTTAAAATATCGCATGTGTAATTCTCCTCGCCTCTTTTTTCTAGACTGTAACTAGGTTTAAGAAACTTTGCAACAGAACCAAAATTAGAGAGAAAGCTAAAAATAGAAGAATTGCAAAGGCAACAGGAAGAGTTGCGTATTCAAAAAGAAAGAATACGTAAAAATGAAGAAGAGCGTATTCGAGTTCAATTAGAAAAAGAAAAGTTGTATAAAAAACAAGAACTTTTAAACAAGGAGCATTATGAGCTACCGCACTTTACAAAAGAAGAAATAGAAGCTTTTCAAGATAAGTTTTGGGATGAATATAGATGTATCGATAAAGAAGAACGTACTGCTTACGAAAGAAAGTATTTCCCTTCAGGGCTACCGCAATGGTTTATGAAAAAAAAAGCTTAAACGTGAGGGGAAAGAAATTGAAGCGGAATTAAAACAGGAAAAAAGCAAGATCATAAAGCATAATGAAAACTCTAAAGAAAATAATGATGGATTTATTCAACTTACTTTATTATAAGAATGATCGTAGGCTAGGGCCTTTATTGTGCAAAGCAGCATTTTCATGGACAAAGTGACGTGTAGTACAGTGCCATTACCAATATAAGAGAGGCACATTTATAGAAGCAGGATATATTATAAAAAGGGGATTTGAAATGAAATATAGTACTCTATCATTTGATTTTGAAAATAATATAGTTAAGGATGAAACAAAGTGGGGGAAGTATGGGATAAGTGCTTGATGGAACCGGATAGTTTTGCTGACTATGTATATACAGCTATTGAAAATGCGTCCCATCGTTATGAATTCACACATGATTTTGAACCGGAAGTATACATGTACAATATAGGAAGTTTATATAATGTTAATATTAGGTTAGGTAATGAAAAATATATATTTACGCTAAATTGTTCCGGTGAAAGTCAGCTCGTGTATGTAAAATAACATTTTTCTGTGAGGTATTCTATTTTTTTATTTTAATATAGCTAAAACGAGGTTATATATTAGAAAAAGAATAAAAATTCCTATATTAGGTAATATTTTATATGGATTTTATTTCCTAATGTGATAAAATATTAATCGCCAGTTTTTTTGATATTTTATAAATTAGATAAATCATTTATTCATGGACAGACATGGTACAGAACCATATTGAAGGTGGGGGGAAGTGAGATGGATCTAGATACCAAGAGATTTATCTATATTTTAGAACAAAAAATGACTACTTGTATGGAAAAGGTATTAAAAGTAATTTATTGTAGTGAGCAAAAACAGTTCGATCGAATTATTCAAGATGCTTTGAGTGATATTAAGATAATGATTAGTTTGACCCAAGTTTATATGTTAATAGACAAAGAATCTTCAAAAGACTTAAGACAACTTCAGAGTAAACTAATTCAAGGACGTATATATATTGAGAAGGAACTTACTACATTAAAAGTGGAGATTCGAAGAATGGTTAACACAACTTAAATTCATTTATTTCAATAATAAGTAATTGCGTTTTAAGTGTGATTTTAAGATAGAGAGAGTTTAATTATCTCATTCAAATTGGTATATAAATCATTAAAGAATCAAATGTAAATGCTTTTCTTACAGTATTTCTTGAGACACTTAATAACTTAGTAATGGATTGAATAGAATGTCCTTCTTGCTTCAGCGCTCGAATTGCTGTCCACTTTTCAATCGTAATCATTCCCCTAAACAAACCCCTCTCATTTTGTCATGAGAGCATTGTATTTTTATTTTAGGGGTGGGTCAATTTTTATTGTAAATCTACAAAAAACCAGCCAGTCTATAATGAATCCATACTGATAATTTTGTAGAGTTATGGGAGAATTGTGGGAGATGATTAATCTGAAAAAGAAACAAGCAATACTATTGTTATATTTACAGGAGGGATACTCTAGACGAAAAATCGCGAAATTAGGTGGTGTAAATCGTGAAACTGTTAGTAAATACATCAATGAATATGAACAGAGTAAAGCTAACTAATTACCAGATTCAAACATGGATACTGGTGAGTTAATTCAAGCAATTGTTGAAAAGCCCAGTTATAAGAAAGGGCCTAGGAAGAAAAGAAAACTAACAGAAGAAATGATAAATAAGATCAAGCTGCATTTAGAAGAAAATCATCAAAAAAAACAACGTGGCTTAAGAAAGCAATTAAAAAAATCAAGTGATATTCATGAAGCACTAGAACCTGAAGGATATTATGTGAGTACGGTCGGATTGAATGAAGCGACAATTAAAAAATATATTCAAGATCAGGAAAACACGATATAGCATTAGATAAATTAAGTGTAAAAGAATACACAGACCCTTTTAAAGGGTAGCATGTCATACAAATAGCCCTTCAGGGGTGGCGTAATAGAGGCTTGAATGTGGGTGAAAGCTAGCGCCTTTAGGCGCTGGCCGGTAGTATAGGCTTATAGCCTTTGTGCAAACCACCCTTTGGAAGGGTGGTTATGATTCTTGGTAGTCATTCCTGTCGTCCTCGTAGCATGGATGACTAATGAGGAATTTTGAGGGTTTATTTTTGTCCATTCTTAAATTCTTCAGGAGAAATGGCAGTAAATAAAATCATCTCTTTTGAAGTTATCAAATTTTCACTTAAAAGCAGGGATTACATACTTTCCAAATAAGTCTAATATAAATGCTAGTTTACAAATGTACACTTTTGATTGAATAAATACGTCCAAAAATGATTGGGGAAGTCTAGGGAAACTATTGCTACTAAGCCATTTTAGCCCAAAATATACGTACAAGGGTGTCTGGTGTATACTGTTTTTTACTTTTTCATGCATGTAGTTGAATTGGATTTGTGTAACAAAACCGTTTCAACTACATGTATGTCAACAACTGCAGCGTTAGCGAAAGGCGTTAGTACACATCTAGAAACAAAGAATTTCTGTCGATATTTAAGGCATTTCTGTACATCTTTATACAAGCGAAACTGTACATTTAAGAATAATCATTTACAGTCTAAGGATGAAAAAACTTTATGATGTTCTAATCCACTAAAATTCATTACTGTTATAAGGTTTGTAACACCTATTTCACGGTAAGATTGAATTTGTTTAATAGCTACTCCTGATTACTGGATTAAAATTCTGTTTAAGGACTTCATATGAGATATTTTTCCCATGTGAGGTATTCATATGAATGTAGTGGAAAGAAAAAGTTTTGTATTCTATAAATAAATTTCTATGATTGCATCGCCTTATCCTTCACAGATGTATACGTTTGATCCAACATTAGATTATAAGTTAGCCTAAGCAGTATGAAAACTGCATCAACTATTTTGCAATAGACATATCGTTTAATGTGGAAAAATCAATTTTATCCCCATAAACAATTGTCCTGCAAAATGAGAAGTGTTAAATAAAAGGGTGAAAAGGTAAAAAAGAACCTTAATGTTTTCGAAGGTTACATCATGAATTTTTGTGAAAATTCATGATGTTAATCGTAATTACCATAAATGTATATATTGAAATATAAGGAAATAAATGATAGAATTACTTTCAGGTTGTATTTTACTTAATTTCAAATTGCAACCTATTTTGGTGATAATATGAATATATGCTTATTTTTAACTTTATGAGGAGGTGAATGTAATGCTAAAGGTTAAAATTTTAGAATCAGAAAAAGAAAAAAATGAACTTTATTCAATTAGGTATAAAACGTTTGTTGAGAAGGAAAAAACTATACCTGCTGAAAATTATGAAAATGGTTTATTAAAAGATGCGTATGATGAATATGCTTACCATTTAGGGTGTTATGAAGGGGATATATTAGTTGGTTTTTTTTCTTTAGTCGTGAAAAGGGGTAATGAGATATTAGAAGTTGAGAAAACTCATAATTTAATGCCGAAAAAAGGTGAAAAATATGCAGAGGTTTTAAGGCTGGTAGTATTAGATACTCCCTATACAAAAACTGTATCTCTGAAGGGGAAAGTTTTAGAACTTTTATTTAACAAGGCGAAGGATGTTATTATTACTGAGAAAATCACACATCTTCTTTTACAAAGCAGAAGTACGGCAAAAAAGATGTATGAGAGAATAGGATTTTCACAGGTAGGTGATTATAAACTATATAGAGGTAAATCCTACCAATGTCCTATGAAATTAGATGTCATGAAAGTGAATCAAAGGGTAGTGGATATCCAAATATAGACGATGAAAGGATGGTTTTTAATGGAAAAAATACAAAAAGAAAAATTGATTCAAATGATTGCAGAAGTTCTTGAGGTTGAAATTGAAGATATAAAGGATGACACAGATTTAGTAGAAGAGCTAGATGCAGATTCGATGATGGCTTTAGAGATTTTAGCTGGTATTGAAAAAGAGTTTCAAATTAAGATACCTGAAGAGGAACTACAGAAATTTACATCATTAAATAACATTATTTCTGTAATTGAAGAGAATAGTAAGGAAGGGGTATTATGAATTTTTTGACGCATGAGTATGTGTTAGATATATTGCCACAACGATATCCATTTCTTATGGTAGATAAGGTATTTGAGTTCGATGGCTCTAAAATGATATGTATTAAAAATGTTAGTGGGAATGAACCGTGCTTCCAAGGGCATTTTCCTAATAAGAAAATTTTTCCGGGCGTGTACGTAACTGAAGCGATGGCACAATCAGCTATTCTGTTGTTTGCACAGCTAGAAGGTCCATCAGTAGAAACCAGAAACAATATTCCTCTTCTTTATCATACAAATATAAAATTTAAGAAAATCATTGTACCTGGAGATCAGCTGATGATAAGTGTAAGTGTAGTAAAGAAAATAAGCAATGCCGCTATAGTGGAGGCTACAGTAAAAGTAAATGATATAAAATGTGCATATGGGGAATTAACGTTTACACTTTTGGGAGATGAATAATTTGAAAAGAGTAGTTGTCACAGGGACCGGAGCAATCACTTCAATAGGGATGAATTCTAAAGAATTTTGGGAATCTTGTATAAAAGGATTGTCAGGAATCTCCTTAATTAAAAAAGAGGGGCTACAGTTACTAGCCCCTAAATATGGAGGGCAAATTCATAATTTTAATCCTTCTAAATTTACTAAGGTAAATGATTATAAATCAATAGGAAGAGGTTCGAATCTATTAATAGCCAGTATGTATGATGCTATAAATAACGCGAATTTAAATCGTCATACTTATGAGAAAGCAGATTTATTTGTTGGAACAACTATGGGAGAAATTGCTATTGAGATGACAGATTACAATCGTTACATAGGAAATTCTAGCCCACAGCACCTTCTAGATCAATCTTTTTTACATGGGTTATTAGCAAATGCTTGTAGAGAATTCTCATTGCAAGGAGAGACCATGTTAATTGCTAACGCTTGTTCTGCTGGGAACTATGCAATTATTCAAGGATATGAAAAAATAAGGAGTGGGGAACAAACTATTTGCTTTACAGCAGGAGAGGATCCTTTTTCGACTATAGCATATTATGGTTTTAATAGATTGAAAGCTATTGCTTCGAGTAAATGCAAACCATTTTCTAAAAATAGAGATGGTATGCTCGTTGCTGAAGGGGCAGGATGTTTAGTTCTAGAAGAATTGAACCATGCTCAAGAAAGGGGTGCTAATATCTTAGCAGAGATAGTTGGCTATGGAGTTTCTTGTGATGCAAATCATATTACCGCACCACACCCCGAATCCGCTGGAATCATACAATCTATGGAGAATGCGGTGCAAAAAGCAAATATTGAGCTAGAAGATATAGATTACATTAGTGCGCATGGTACAGGAACTCAAGCAAATGATAAAGCTGAATCTTTTGCAGTAAATACATTATTTAAGAGGAAAGTACCTATGAGTTCAATAAAGTCAATGATAGGTCATTCTATGGGGGCTGCAAGTCTACTAGAAGCAATTGTATGTTGTAACGCTGTGAACGAAAATACTGCTCCTCCAACAATAAATTTTGAAATAGAGGATGAAAATTGCGATATTGATTGTATACCGAATACGGCACGGAATTTTCATATTGAGTATGCCATGAATAATTCATCTGCATTTGGTGGGGCAAACTCTACCGTGATTTTTAAAAAATTTAGTGAAAACTGATGAGATGAAAGGATGAATATCAACATGAATATTATTGGTGTAGGTAAGGTTCTTCCTTTGAAAGTCAATGCTGATAGTATAAAGAGCGGCATGAAAATAAATGGTGTCAGCGAGCCTGAAGATTTTGATATAAAAAAATATATTAAATATAAAGGACTTCGTTCTCTAACAAAAGCCACAAATTTAGCCATTGCTTCAATTAGTGATGCAATAAATGATGCTGGTGTGAAATACAATCAGCATCGTCCAGAAAGAATTGGGGTCTTTGTAGGAAGTACATTAAATCCTACTGATGGAGCTCTTCATTTTATGTCAGATGTATATGAAACGACAGCAGATTTTGTTAGTCCGTTAAAATTTTCTAGCACGGTATTGAATAATATTTCAGGATGGGCCTCCATTGTCTATGGAATAACAGGAGTAAATTCTACAGTGATTTCTGGGAATCTATCTGGAATTGATGCATTAAAGATGGCTACGGAATATATAAATAATAATGTAATTGATGTTGCAATTGTTACAGCTGTTGAAGGAAATGAAGAAAATTCAATTTATCATATAGGGAATAACATACATAATGTAAAAACTATTACGGGAGCTGTTACGGTAATTATTGAAAAGAATGAAGATAGTTATGCTTCGATTGAAAAGATTTATAGTTTTCAACATTATGAAGAGAATAGAGAGAAAATAATTTTAAAATTAGAAGAGGAGATGAAAAATAAGCAATTTAATAATCTAATTTATGGATCATCTAACAATAATGATGAACTAATTTCTGCTTACTTAAGAAATAGCATGGTGTCTCACGATATTAATATAATAAATACTGCAGAAAGTATAGGAACTTCGAATGCATTAAGTGGTTTTTTGAAATTAATTACTGCACTAGAGTTAAAAGAAAAAACATTAATTGTTGAAACGAATGAAATTGGTACTGACAGTATTTTAAAAATAAATTCAAAATCTAAAGAGGTTTCATTATGAAAAAAACAGTAATTATAACAGGTGGTACCGGAGACCTAGGACAATCAATAATTGAAAAGTTTTACGAAAATGATTATAACGTTTATTTTACTTACTTAAGTAATGAAGAAAAAGCTAACATGATTAAAAAGAAATATCCTGGAATTACTGCGGTCCGAGTTGATATTAGAGATTATCATCAAGTAAAAGAGTTTATAAATGAGATTTATTTAACCAATGAACGAATTGATTGTTTAGTAAATAATGCTGGAATTAATAAGGATAAAACAATAACATTCATGAATCAAAAATCTTGGCAGGAAGTCATTGATACTAATTTAAATGGCACGTTTAATTGTTGTAAATTTGTGTCTAAATACATGATCAATCAAGGTTATGGTAGCATTGTTAACGTTTCTTCTGTTTCTGGTATTAAAGCTATTGAAGGGCAGGTGAATTACAGTGCATCTAAAGCAGGAATCAATGGGTTAACAAAAACTTTGGCAAAAGAGTTGGGACGATATAAAGTGCGGGTTAATGCTATATGCCCAGGTTTTATTCACTCAGACATGACACGTGATTTAGAGGGAAGTACCCTGTTAAAAATGATTCCGTTACAGCAATTTGGTAGTCCAAGTGATGTGAGTGAATTAACCTATTTTCTTGCAGAAAGCAGTTCAGGATACATAACCGGAGAAATTATCACAGTTGATGGTGGTTTATCAATTTAGTTTAATAATTATCATATTGAGGTGGAACTAATGTCAAAAGAACAAACCATTATTAAAGTAAGTAATTTACAAAAAAAATATGGTGAATTTGAAGCTGTAAAAGGAATATCATTTTCTGTAAAAAAAGGTGAATTATTTGCTTTTCTGGGGACAAATGGAGCTGGAAAATCAACAACAATAGATATTTTATGCACTTTGCTCCAAAAAACTTCAGGTGATGTCATGATTGATAACTATCAACTTGGTAAAGGAAACAATCATATCCGAAAAAAAATTGGTGTTGTATTTCAAGAAAGTTTACTAGATGAACGCCTGACTGTTTATGAAAATATTATTAATCGTGGTGAATATTATAATTTGAGTAAAATACAAATCCAAGAAAACTACGATTTCATTTCAGAGTATTTAAATTTAAGTGATATTAAAGAAAAAAGGTATGGTGCTTTATCTGGTGGACAAAGACGGCGAGCTGATATAGCAAGAGCTATTATTCATAAACCTAATATTTTGTTTTTAGATGAACCAACAACGGGTTTGGATCCGCAAACAAGGTTATTTGTTTGGGATGCAATTAAGAGGTTACAAGAAGAAACGAATATGACGATTTTTTTAACGACACATTATATGGAAGAAGCCGCCGTTGCTGATAATGTCGTAGTCATTAAAGAAGGGCGTTTAGTTGCGGAAGGTACACCTAGTCAATTAAAGGATAGGTATACTTTTGATAGTTTGCATTTAATATTTAATGATACATTTGATTATAAAACATGGTTAAAAGAAAAAAATATACCCTATACGTTGAGAAATTCAATTTATACTATTCGCGTATCGAGCACCTTAAATGCCTATGATATTTTAAAGGAATTAGAGGGGCAAGTAGAATCTTTTGAGGTTATTAAAGGTAGTATGGATGACGTCTTTATCAATATTATTGAGGGAAAAGGGAGCGTCATACAGTGAAATCTTTATTCTATTTGATTAGCAGAAATAATAAAATATATCGTCGTGATCGAACGTTATTACTTCTCTCACTATTGTCAGTGTTTATTGTGATTTTATTGTATGCAGTATTTTTGCAACAAACCCAAATTGACGCAATTAAAAAAGTTGTCGACCTAACAACAGCTTCTAAAGCAATGGTGAATGAGTGGATGGTCGCAGGACTATTATCTATTACGGCTGTAACGACAACGTTAGGTGCGTTTGGTATTATGGTCAACGATAAAGAAAGTAAAAAAGCATTTGATTTTTTAACAGCTCCACTATCGAGAGCTACAATACAGTTAAGTTATGTTGTTAATTCATTTGTAATCGGATTGTTTTTTTCGTTACTTGCCCTCGTTGGCTGTGAAATATTTCTTGTCCTAACAGGCAGTGAAGTACTGAGTGGTATGGAAATGTTGAAAGTTATAGGTATTATCATTCTGTCAGTTGCCTTGTCTAGTTCAATTAACCTATTTTTAGTCCTTTTTATTAATACTCAAAATGCTTTCTCGACATTAAGTACAGTTGTTGGAACAGCTATTGGTTTTTTATGTGGTGTATATGTTCCTATTGGTGGCGTGCCTAACTTTGTTCAAAATATTATTATGTATTTTCCCATCAGCCATACGGCAGTTCTCTTACGGGAAATATTCATGAAAGATTCAATTCAGACTGTATTTAAACAGGCGACACCAGAACAAATACTAGAATATAAAACACATTATGGCATAGTATATGAATTGAATGACAAGCTTGTTAGTACAGCATACAGTTTGTGGATGATTATTATTACGATGATTGTATTTACTGTGGTATCTATTATGATCTTCAAAAGACAAAATAAATAACTATGCAAATATTTTTATTAGATATGGGTTTAATAAATGAAAAACATTATAGTTTGTTAGATACTTGTATAGTAGAAAATAGGAACAGGTATTTTTCAAGTTTGAGTAAGCATAGAAAACAAACTATTTTTGCAGGAGATTTATTACTTCGTTACACTTTGCTGAGGATAGGAATTGATATTTCGAATATTAAAATATATTATGGTGAATACGGGAAACCTTATTTGAAAAGCGCTCCAGTGTATTTTAATCTATCTCATAGTAAGAATATTGTTGTATTAGGGATAGCTAAACAAGAATTAGGAATCGACGTTTTATATGAAAGAAAAATAAATGAAGGTTTTGTCCCATTTTTTTTTAGCGAAGAAGAACAGAGTTATTTACATGAATTAGAGAAAAGTGAAAAAAAAGAGTATTACTGGAATGCATTATGTTATAAAGAGGCATTTACAAAAAGAAATGGTGGACGAATTATAGACATGAGAAATAAACTCGTTTGTCCTAAGAATTTACAGTATGGACAAATAATCAGAATAAAAACAGATGGTAAAGAATTTGAAAGTTTATTTTTCAAGGAATTAAATTACCATATGTGTGTTATTGCTGATAAAATACCTAAAGAAACGAATTTTGAGATTTTAGATATGGATGCTATATGGAAGGAATTAAGTGCCTTCAATTTTATCTGAACCTTTTTTCGGGATAAATTCTGATCTATATAATAGAGATGTAATATCACCGTTTTTTCTTTGTATTCCTCCTGTTGTTATTTTCAATAAAATATTGAGGATGTATTATCTTTAAATATATTGTTATCATATGCTATTTCAAAATTAGCATAACCTTAATTTATCTATCGAGATTTTTTGCACCTTCTTAATAAAACATGCATTTCTTTGCAAACCCTACGCATCTCACATGTGATGTGAAACCTAAGAGATAAGGGATGTATGTCCGAAAATTTCTCCGCTGGTCAACTAATACAAACAAATAAAAGATGGTCTCATCTGAAGCAAAAAAACGTGAAATTATTTCAAATTGGCTGAGAGAAGCATATATATCTAAGGCGAAATCTTATAATTGAAGGCTAAAACCAGCAGAACATGAGGATGTTTTAGAACAAGTACTAGCAAAAATTCACGAGCGTGAAATATGGATTCCTGAATATGAAGTAGAGAAGTACTATAAAGGGAAAATAAATAAATGGTATAACAAGATACAACCAAATGAATTGGATGAGTAAAAAAACAATTGGAGTATTCCCCAATTGTTTTTTTGGTTCTGTTGCAAAGTTTCTTAACAGATAAAAATTTGGGGTGAGTACAATTAAATCTTATGCAATTGTAAGTAATTTTTGCAATTCATTGTACGTTGAAAAAA
>NZ_NJGF01000071.1:0-11347 GCF_002209985.1 Bacillus sp. K2I17 | reverse complement strand
ACCAGTATTACCATCGATATCTAGATAATGGTCTTTCCATTGAGTATTAGCATTATTTTGTAGACTGATTAAACCTTGACGATTAGAGGGATATTTAGTTTTAATATAATTTGTTCTGTTTATAGGATAAGTTGGAGTTGAATAATAAAGATAATTAAAATAAGGAATAGTATAATATGGGTTAATTGAGTGAAAATTTCTGTAATCCTGATAAGGTACATGATATGGATAATTGACAGGATAATATAGACAATGAGTATAGCAGTTCATTTGTCACATCCTTTCCGAAGTTCTTCATATGAGTGATTTCTCAGTCTTTTTTAAGTGAATATCATATTCAAATCTAGTTAACATAACGTCTCATTATCGGTAGAGAGGAAAAAGAAGAAACCCTACTTTCACAAGAGAATCTCCTTTTTCCTTTCTATGGAGCTATGCATTTTTTTATACATTCCTATTATGCCTCGTTTTTAGGTTTCTCGTTTGTTACTGGATTACTCGAAAAATTGTATAAAATTTTGCATACTCTTAGCTTGGTTTTTTCCGAAATGCTAGCGGTACCCCATGCCCATCAACTTAAGTATTTTAACTACCCACCAAGTGTAAAAAAAGCTATTTTTTCTAAACAAGCTATATTTATAGATTTGAAATAAAGTTACGATGTTTTTAAGATAGACGCGAAGGCTTGATTGAATTTTTATAAAACGAAATGTTCATTTAAAAGTAATGCATCCATTTTGATTAGATTTTTTTCAAAATGGATTTTTCATTTTATCGAAATCATCCAATATACTTGTAATTTATATAACAAAAAATATCTTTTGTATAATTAAACTTTACTTTTTTATAAAATAAGTTTAATATATATTTTAAGAAAGGAAGGTGTTAACTGTGAAAGAAAAATTTGGAGATTCTATAATAAATAAAGTGTATGAACATAGAGTTTTAAGAAGAATGTCACAAAAAGATTTAGCTGATGCTGTTGGCGTTTCTAAGCAAACGATATTTGTTATGGAAAAGAATAATTATTCTCCCTCACTGGTATTAGCATATCGAATAGCAAATTATTTTGAGGTTGATATAAACGAAATATTCTCTTATGTAGGAAAGGAAGATAATAATGATTGATCTATTAAACAAATGGATGTTAGAAAGCACAGATAATTTCAATATCGTTGTAGGCTTTACATCAGTTCTACTTGTAGGTTCATGTATTGCACTTATTATCATCTATAAGAAAATTGGGAAACCAGATGAAAGAACAAATGCCATTTATTTAAAAATTACTTCTCGTATGTTTTCTATTCAAATTCTAATGAATGCTATATTTATTTCATTAGTTGGTAAAGATATTGAGACATTCCGTCAAATCTTTATATTATTTGAAGCTTTTGTATTATTCGTTGGAGCTATTTATTCGTTTAAATTATATAGGCAAGAATTTAAATAATTGACTTGCAAAAAAACAATAAAAAACAGTAGTGGTTTTATGCACTACTGTTTTTTGTTGCTTTGGTTGTAAGTGCTAGCTAATCGTGTGGGGACAAAATCTCTCAAACAATATCGCATAAGAACATTTACAAAGGGCGATTCGAAGTGCATTGTAGAAAATATCTAATTGGAGATATAGAAAGGATGATATTTTTTATGAATCTTTCGATTCAAAGTGAACTACAATTATTTGCTGAAGAATTATATGAACATCTTACTCCTTCATTTTTAGAAAACCTTGCTAAAGAACTAGGGTTTGTACAACGGAAACGGAAGTTTTCAGGTCATGATTTAGCTATTATCTGTATCTGGATTAGTCAACGGGTAGCGAGTGATTCTTTAGTGCGACTGTGTAGTCAACTTCATGCTGTTACAGGAACTCTTATGAGTCCAGAAGGACTCAATAAGCGTTTAAATAAGAAGGCTGTTTGTTTTTTAAAACATATTTTCTCCATATTATTAAAAAATAAAATTTGTGAAACATCCGTGATTCCAAGCTCTTCAATCACCTATTTTCAACGGATTCGTATTTTAGATGCGACGATTTTTCAAGTGCCAAAACATTTAGCTAGTGTGTATCCTGGATCAGGTGGTTGTGCACAAACAGCGGGTATAAAGATTCAATTAGAATATGATTTACATAGCGGACAGTTTTTAAATTTTCAAGTTGAGCCAGGAAAGAATAATGATAAGACCTTTGGAACAGAGTGTTTAGCGACATTACGGCCTGGCGATCTATGTATTCGGGATTTAGGTTATTATTCGATGGACGATTTAGATCAAATGGACCAACGAGGTGTGTATTATATATCGCGGCTTAAACTAAACAATATGGTGTATATCAAAAATGAGTTTCCTGAATACTTTCGAAATGGGACAGTAAAAAACAGTCTCAGTATATCAAAGTTGATTTAGAACACATTATGAATACTTTAAAACCAGGACAGGTCTATAAAATAACAGATGCTTAAATTGGGAAAGATAAAAAACTATTTACACGAGTTATTATATATCGATTAACTGAAAAACAACTTCTAGAACGTAAGAAAAAACAAGTGTATACGGAAAGTAAAAAGGGTATTACGTACTCAGAGAAAAGTAAACGATTAGCTGGTATGAACATTTATGTTACCAATACCCCTTTGGAATGGGTTCCGATGGAACAAATACATGATTTTTATTCACTCCGCTGGCAAATTGAAATTATCTTTAAAACTTGGAAATCCTTATTTCAAATTCATGATTGGCACAATATCAAACAAGAGCGATTAGAATGCCATATTTATGGAAAGCTCATCGCTATTTTTCTATGTTCTTCTACTATGTTTAAGATGCGACAATTAATTTTACAAAAGAAGAAAAGAGAATTAAGCGAATATAAAGCCATTGGAATGATTCAAGACCATCTATACATTCTATATCAAGCTATACAGCAAAACACCCGAAGCATAACAAAGATTTTAATTCGCCTGTTCCGTCTTCTACAGAAGAATGGACGAAAATCTCACAGATATGAGAAGAAAACTATCTTTGATATTATGGGTGTTGTCTATGAGTATAATGGACTAAGAAATCAAAAGAAAATTGCATAATCAAAAAAGTGAAACCCGTTAGGGTTTATTTGGTATGCGCATTTTTAAGAATATACTTCTATTTTGAGAATGTTTTAATCCGGCTGAATGAAAGCTCAGTTTTTTCACTCTTAAGTTGATGGGCATGTAGCGGTACCCCTAGTAAGACTGCATTCTAGATTTTGATTTAACCTATAGTAAACTTATGATTTTAAAATTATTCTTGCATTTGATTAAAAATACCATTATATTTGCATTAACAACTATATAAATAAAACATAATTTACGTGAAGGACACACCTTACGTACCATCCCAACGGTACAGGTGTGTCCTTTTTTACGTTCTAGGAGGAAAATGTAATGACAGACGAAAAGACAAACACTCAAACTGTAGAAGAACATGGAATGGTTTTTGAATCAGAGAATCCGCAAGGTGACACACTGCTAGAAACAAACTTTAATCAATTCGAGCGAGTACGTGAACATGAATTAGAGGAATTAGCCCGTATGAAACGTGAGCGCACTGTAGGGAAAGGTTTAATTACAGTCGTATCTGAAAAACTATTCCCGACTAAAAACGGAACGTCTGAGCGTATACAAGTGCTTACAATGCAAATTGGTACTCATACAACTGCATATTGCCCAATTACAGAGGCAGGTATAAATATTCCTAAAAATCCTCAATGGCTAGTGGGTAGAACAAAGCCTGTTATTATTGAACACTTCCAAAAAACTGAAGAAGGCAACTTTGCAGTTGTATCTATCACAGCAGGGGAACTAGCACTTCAAAAAAGGCTATATGAAGAAGTAGAGACACAAGAGGGGAATAAAGTATACACAGGAACCGTTTCTGGACATATTCCATCTGCACAAACTGTATTGGTTGAAGTTCATGGCGTAACAGTAGGGATTAGGTACTCACACTGGTCCCATTCATTCGTTCGTCCAGAGGATATTATTATTGGTGATGTTATAGAACTTATTATTGATAAAGTGGTAGAAAAAAATGGCCGCTATGAGTTTAGAGGGAATAAAAAAATATTAGAAACAGATCCTATGGAGAAGCTATTAGAACTAAACAAACGCCGTGACCGCTTTGTAGGTAAAATTGTAGGTGTAGATGCAATTGCTGGGATTTTCGTTGAGGTTGCACCAGGTATTCAGTTTAAAGGACTAAAGAGCCGTAATCTTGCAAACCCAACCCCAGAAGATGCAATTAACCAAACAATCGTTACATGTGAGCTGCTTAATATTGATGCTAAAAATAGAAGAGGAACCGTACGTATCCTAAATTATCCGCAAGGCCAGAGTAAAAAATCTAATTCGTCAATTTACCAATTTTAATGGATGATTATGCGTACAATAGAGAAACAAATGTCTACTTATATCCCTTCTATTCCTCATTTATCAAGTGAGGATGTACAAGGACTTCAAATATATCGGATACATGATTTGGATAAAACCTATGTATTCCACTCTTATGACGAATTAGTTAAGTTTAAGCAGCATTTAACAGAAGAACAATATGCATTACTCACTTTCATTGGTTTGCATATGTCCGTTAGATTCAATCATTTATTATATTTATTCAAAAGTAAATATTCACGTAAGAAAATAAATGATGCACTTCAAGGATTACTTTACTATCGTCTAATTGAGAAATGGCAAGTAGAGATTTTTGATATGGAGATCTTTGAAGAAACATATACGTTATCCGATAATGGTTATAAACTCTTAAAATACTGGCAAGGAAATATGTTCTTCTTTGCTCCAGAGCGAATTGATAATCATGGTAAATATGTTCACCTACGTTATTGGCATGATATAGACCTACTTTGCCACCTGCGTTATGCTTCATCCTTTTTAGGGCATATTATGCATCCATCCATTAATAAAGGGGTTTTTACCCCTCCTTTAAGTTTTATAGTAAACGGCGGGGAAGAACGTAAATTTAATTTCGTTGTATACTCTACCTTGTTATCTGATAAAAAAGACCGATTAAAACGAATAATTGCTAGATGGAAAACTTTTGTAGAATCAGGAAAAGATATTATTATGCGGGGTTTTGGAAATAATCCTACTATCTTGGTTATTTATGTTTCTACTGAAAAACAAGCAAAGCAAATTAATAATGAACTATTACTTGACCTGCTTCCTGGTAAAGTATTGTTATGTATAGGAGAGACCTTGCATATACAAGGATTACAACATGCATTTTATCAGCCCCTTTCAGAAGGGGAGATTAAACAATTAAATACAAAGCTATTCGCAACACACTAGGCCACCCTTACAAGCTATTAATTTCTTTTAAGGGTGGCTTGTTTACTGCTTTGTATTCGCTGCTTAAACTCCTTTGGTAAACAGTTATTCTCTTTTTTAAACAACTTATAAAACTGTGACATGTTTGCAATTCCAACTTCACATCCAACATCTGTAATACTAAGGTCGCTTGTTATTAATAAACTTTCTGCTTGTTTGATGCGCTTATAATTCACATAATCAAAAAAGGAAATACCCATAATTCTTTTAAAGTATTTTATGAAATAATGATAGCTTAAATTTATTAAAGCGCATGCTTTGGTTACGGTTATCTTTTCTCCTAAATGATCTTCTACATAATCAAGTACTGGTTTTAAACGAGCCAAGTCGTCTTGTTCACTATAATTTAAAATGTTATGTTTGTCGTTTCTTAATAGTATTAAGAGTAATTTCTTAATAGCAACACTAATAGCGATTTCATATCCGTTTATTTTCTTTTTTGATTCTGTAAAAATTTCTATAATAAGAGCATAAGCTTCATGTTTTACTACTTCATTTTGTTCAAAAATATAGTTTAACTCATTTAAGGATTTTGTTCGTTCTGAAAAGCAATGTAAATATTGTATAATGCTTCGGTCAAAGTGTTGTTTTAAATTCACTTGGAACACAACGTAGTGTAAAGAATCTGCAGAAGGTTTATGTGACCGATGTAACTCAGATTTCCCTAAAATAAAAACATCTCCAGGGCCAAGAACAATATACTTATCTTTACTTTGTATGCCTAAATATCCTTCTATAATTGCTAAAAACTCAATCTCTTCATGATAATGCCAAGGTGCCCTCTCAATTTGATCATAATAAGAAGTTTCCATAACAATGTCCCATACCTTTAAAAATAGTAATGGATTTTGATAAATGACCTTTTCTTCAATTGCTTCAGTATGTTTATTACAATTCCCTTCTGTCATAGACGTTTACACCTCCTTGTTAGCAATATAACACTTTTATCAAAAGTTTTCTTATTTCTTATAAAAAAAGGCAACTTTTGATAAAAACATAACGATATATAGCATATTTTTTCAATCAAAAAATTTCTATAATAATTTCAAATCAAGCAAAAGGAGGATATGATCTTGAATATTTTAAAGGTAGGTATTATTGGATGTGGAAGCATCGCGCAGCATCGTCATTTACCAGAATATGAAGCAAACCCATATGTACAGATTGTGGCTGTTTGTGATAGTAATAAAAAACGTGCAAAAGAGATTGCCAATAATTATGGTGTAAATATGTACACTGACTATAACGAGCTTATCAATTGTGAAGAGTTAGATGCAGTGAGTGTATGTACACCAAATCATTTACATGCATCAATTTCTATCGCTGCATTACAAGCAGGGATCCATGTGCTATGTGAAAAGCCAATGGCAACGTCAAAAGCAGACGCGGAAATGATGATTGGAGCTGCTGAAAAAAGCGGTAAAAAGTTAATGATTGGCCATAACCAGCGTTTTGTTGCTTCTCATCAAAAAGCAAAACAATTGATTAAAAGTGGTGCAATCGGCAAAATATATAGCTTTCGTACAGCGTTTGGTCATAGTGGTCCTGAAAATTGGAGTGTAGATGGAAAAGAGAGCTGGTTCTTAAAAAAAGAGGAGGCTTTTCTTGGTGCAATGGGTGATTTAGGTGTACATAAAGCGGATTTAATTCGGTATATTCTTAATGAAGAAATTACAGAGGTTGGTGCCTTTGTTGAGACAAGCGCGAAAACATTTTCGAATGTAGATGATTGTGCGGTATGCATATTAAAAAGCGAGAGTGGTATTATCGGAACACTTGCAGCAAGTTGGTCTTACGTTAGCAAGGAAGATAATTCAACAATTATTTATGGAGAAAAGGCCACTCTTCGCCTAGAAGATGACCCAACTAACTCACTCATTATCCAATATAAAAATGGGGAAGTTGTAAAATACGAGCTTAATAAAATTCAATCAAACGCCACTGTTGGCCAAAGTAATTCACATGTGATTGAGCAATTTGTAGTGTCTATCCTATCTGATAAGGAACCATTAATTAATGGTGTAGATGGAATGAAATCGTTAGAAGTCATTTTAGCAGCCATACAATCAAGTGAAACAAAACAAATTGTTACAATTCCATTATGAGAAAAGGGGAAGACATGATAAAACTACGCATTGGAATAATAGGGGCAGGAGGAATTGCACAAAATCGCCATATCCCTGCATTTGTAAAGTTACATCAATATTGTACGATTACGGCTATACATGATAGAAACATAGAACACGCAAAACAAATCGCTGAAACATATAACATTCCTTATGTATTTGAAACGTATGAAGAAGTCTTTAAAGAAGTTGATGCTGTTTGTATTTGTACACCTAATAAGTTTCATGCTGAGATTTCTATCGCAGCATTACAAGCAGGGAAACATGTATTATGCGAAAAAATGATAGAATCTGCAAAAAACAACGGTAAAAAACTTGCTATCGCTTATCATTATCGTTACATGAAAGAGTCGCAAGTTGCAAAACAAATGATGATAGGTGAGATTGGCACACCTCTTGTTATTCGTGTAAAAGCACTCCGTCGCCGAAAAGTACCAGGCTGGGGCGTTTTCACAAATAAAGAATTACAAGGTGGAGGAAGTTTAATAGATTACGGTTGTCATCTTCTTGATTTAGCACTTTGGTTAATTGGAAATCCAAAACAAACAGAAGTCATTGGTAGTGTCTATAATGCCGTTAGTAAGCTACCAAATCAAGTAAACATGTGGGGAAAATATGATTACAAAACATTTCAAGTTGATGATCATGTTACCGCATACATAAAGTTTGAAAATGGGGCATCATTGTTATTTGAAACTTCTTGGGCAGCAAATATTAAAAATGATGAAGAACATGTGAGTATCTCCGGAGTAAACGGTGGAATAAATGTTTTTCCAATTGAGTTATATACAATAAAACATAATATGATATTAAATAGTGAACCGGTTTGGATAGCAAATGACGGTGATCCTGGAATTTTGCAAGCAGAAAACTTTGTAAAAGCTTGCTTATACGATGAAGAATTAATTGTAAAGCCTGAGGAATCGCTGCAAGTATCGCAAATTATTGATGCAATTTACGAAAGTAGTAACATACATGAAGAAGGGACGGGAAGATAAATGAAATTAGGAGTATTTACAACACTTTTCTCTCACATGGAATTTGAAGAAATGCTAGATTATGTACAAGCAGCCGGTTTGCATGCAGTAGAAATTGGTACAGGTTGTTATCCTGGAGGTTCGCACTGTAACTTAGATGTATTATTAGAAAGTGAACAAGCCAGAAGCGTATATATAGAACATGTACAAAAAAGAGACTTAATCATTAGCGCTTTTAGTTGTCACGGAAATCCATTATCCCCAGATGCTGCTTTTGCAACAGAATCTCATGAAACATTGTTAAAAACCATTCAACTAGCTTCACTACTAGACGTACCTGTTGTGAATTGTTTTTCAGGCGTAGCAGGTGACCATGAAGGCGCAAAATACCCGAATTGGCCTGTTGCACCATGGCCAAATGAATACAATGATATTTTAAAATGGCAATGGGAAGAAAAGCTCATTCCTTATTGGAAACAAGTTGGTGAATTTGCAAAAGAACATGGTGTAAAAATTGGTTTAGAACTTCACGGTGGTTTCTTAGTACATACGCCATATACATTACTAAAACTACGTGAAGAAACATGTAACGCGATAGGTGCTAACTTAGACCCTAGTCATTTATGGTGGCAAGGAATTGACCCTGTCGTCGCTATTAAGTTATTAATGAAAGAAAATGCAATTTATCACTTTCATGCAAAAGACACTTACATCGATCAAGATAATGTAAATATGTATGGTTTAACAGACATGCAGCCCTACGGTAAAGTGAAAACAAGAGCTTGGACGTTCCGTTCTGTTGGTTGTGGCCATAGCTTAGAAGAATGGTCACAAATGATGAGTGCACTTCGTACATATGGATATGATTATGTTGTAAGTATTGAACACGAAGATCCACTCATGTCTATTCAAGAAGGATTTAAACGTGCCACAAAAAATCTTCAATCTATTTTAATTGAGGAAAATCCTTCACAGATGTGGTGGGTGTAACTTTGTTTAAAAAGAAAGGAGTAACATTTTTTCAGAGAAGCCATTCGTAAAAGAATATGAGCTTCTCTTTTTTTTAAAGAAATGTTTAAAAAAGGACGTAATATTCCAAAAAAACTTAAGAAAACTAATTATCCTGTATCTACCTCTATACAAAGTGCGGATTTTACGAAATAATATTCTTTGACACCTTCTCTAAAAATAACAATATATATAAATATAGTTATTTTATTGAAGGAATACATAAGAAAGGAGCACTACATTGCTACGTATACAAAGAGGGTACATGTACGATCCAGATGATAATGAGGTAATTGTGAACGAAATTTTCTACAACGCTGCATCCGAGCAAAAGCTAGGAAGTAAAATGGATGTGTTTGCTGCAGACAAACTACCTACTACCATTTTTGAAAAGGTCCAAGAAAATGAAAGTATGTCTTACATGGAAAGTATGGAAGTAGAAGAAGAAACCATTCAAGAAATACTTTGTTATTTAGACCAAAATCAAAAGCCAGAAAAACTTTATTTTGAAATGCAGTACATGAAGTAACACCAAGAACTGAAAATAAGAGGGGATTTTTAGCAGGGGAAACAGGGGCACTATTATTCAATACATATAACAGCTGCATAGAAAATTCCTTCTTATCTTCGTGCAATTAAAAACAATTGAACATCATATAAAAATAGATTAATATAAAAGTATATTTATTGTTTAATTGATTCCGTTTATTCCCACACCTTTTTGTTTTGTGGTTGAGTTGTAGAAGCAAGTTGCGTCTTGTTTCATTTTTGAAAGGACTTCTTTGAGCCGATTGGTGTATTTAGCTTATTTTGCTATGCACATTTTTAATCGACTTAAAGAAGCCTTTTTGTGTTGTCTTTAAGTTAGGAACTATATGTATTAGACCATTTGGGATAAAAGAATAGGAAGAGGAATTTAAGCACATTTTCAAAGTGCTTTTTTCTATATTGAAGGGGGAATTACAAATGAATTTTTTTCAGGTTAGTTATGGATGTTGAAAAAGAATTAAAAGAGATTTTATATTGTAAAGAACTTATGAGGGATATGTTCTCTTTATCAATTGAGGGAATTAAATATATAGGTAAAGAGAAAGTTTATATGTATCTTGCAGTAATTTCAGAGCATGAACCGAATATTTTCTATCGTATAGATAAAGATCTTGATACATTCAGGTTTGAAAAAGGCTCCTGGGTCTACGCTATTACACTGTAAAAAAGCGAATTTAGAGAACGTCAAATATTAAAAGCGGTAAGAAATTACAACCAAATCTAGGAATTTTTCATATCCTACTTTTGTTAAGAATTTCTGAACTCTCCGCTTTTAAGAACAATTCATAAAAGAGACATAGTACAGTAAAGATAGAATGGAATGAAGCTATAGAAAATATGAGATTTATATATATACGTAAAGAACTTGTTGCAATGCTAAAAGCACAAGGAATTAGAAAACGTAAATCTGAGAGGAGTCTACAATATGATTACAGTTAACCGAGGATATATGTATGATCCAGATGATAATGAGGTCTTAATTACCGAAATTTATTATGAAGCTGCTACAGATACTAAATTAGGAAGTAAAATGGATAGCTTATCTTACGCAGTTATTCCTAATGAAATTAAAGGAAAAATAGAAGCAGCTGCTTCATTATCCTATATGGAAAGCATTGAGATGTCTCAGCAATTAACTGCCGTATATCAAAATGAAATCAACATGTATGGAAAGCCAGAAAAATTGTACTTTGAGTATACAAACATTTAAAAAGAAAAAAGACATTGAGCTAATTGGTTCTTGGTCTTATCCCCGTCAAGTAGACAGCTTTAAAAAAAGACTAAGCAGCCATTGAGATTCGATATT
>NZ_NJGF01000070.1:0-11633 GCF_002209985.1 Bacillus sp. K2I17 | reverse complement strand
TAGAGAGGTGTTTTTTTCGTCTCATTCTAAGGGTTCACTCCAATAGGAAAGGATGGCGTTTTTTATCTCCAAATACCTTACGGGATCTTGCAAAAGATGTTGGCTTTGTACAACGAACCAGTAAGTACCAAGCAAAAGATTTAGTAGCTTTATGTGTATGGTTGAGCCAAAATATAGCTATGACTTCTTTAACTCAGTTATCTAGCTGTTTAGAAGCATCAACAGAAGTACTCATCAGTCCTGAGGGACTGAATCAACGGTTTAATAAGGCGGCCGTCCAACTTTTACAACACCTACTAGCCGAACTACTAAGCAAAAAATTGGCCACATCTATGCAGATTTCTTCTCCATACACTTCTGTTTTCAAGCGTATTCGTATTTTAGATTCAACTGCATTTCAACTCCCGGATATATTTTCATCGGTTTATCCAGGTGCAGGAGGATGCAGCCATACAGCTGGGATAAAAATTCAACTTGAGTATGATTTGTTAAGTGGACAGTTTCTACATATTCATACAGGTCCAGGTAAACAACATGATCGCACTTACGGCTCTCTGTGTGCCCCAACTGTGACAGCGAATGATTTATGTATCCGAAATTTAGGTTATTTTCATTTAAAAGACCTTCAATATATACCAGATAAAGAGGCCTACTATATCTCTCGTATCAAGTCGAATACACGTATTTATCAAAAAAATCCTCATCCTGATTATTTTCAAGACGGAAGAATTAAGAAAGGTACAGAGTATATACAGATAGATATGGAGACGTTAATGAGCTCCCTTCAACCAGGACAAACATGTGAAATAGCTGATGCTTATGTAGGAATGACTGATAAAGTCCCAACTCGTGTGATTGTTCATCGACTAACAAAAGAACAACAACAAAAACGATTACAAGATCAAGTTGTAAGAGAAAAAAAGAAACAATCTTGCTTATCATTGACGTAACACGGGCTTAGCTTGATAGCGATGGGGTACCGCCACATACCCATCAAGCTAAAGATGTATATTCCATGCACTTCCGTTCTTGATGCTCACATGCTTGATATTTTTATTTGTTTTTAAAGTTTGCTTTTGATTAAAAGGGAAAATATACGCTATAAAAATAAAACCCCAATATCTCTATATTAAAATCGAGAAATCGGGGTTTAGTCACGAAACAATAGTTTTTATTTAAAACAGATAACTAATTAATAATCCTGCCGATAATAAGAAGCCAAAAATCGTATTTGTCATCGCTGTTGATTTCATTGCGATGCGCATATACCCAGGATCCTTTGCTCCTTTTTGGAAACTTTGAATTGCAGAGATTGGTTTTCTCAAACCTAGGAACATAACTAATGCCCAAGGGCTTATATAACCCATCAATACAATCACCGCGATCCATAAATAAGCAATGAAAAAGGCTACAGCTAGTGTTACTATTGCTTTTTCTCTACCGAGGAGGATTACTAATGTCTTTCTTCCACCTTTAATATCCTCTTCGATATCTCGGATGTTATTCGACATGTTGATTGCACCGACTAAAATTCCAATTGGAATGGAAATCAATACACTTTCAATTGTTATCGTATTCGTTTGAATAAAGAAAGCGATGAGTACAAAACATGTCCCCATTAACAATCCAGAAACTAATTCTCCAAATGGAGTGTACGCAATTGGTAATGGACCACCTGTATATAAATAGCCAACCGCCATCCCAATTAAACCAATGACGACTAACCACCAACTGCTATTCATACAAATATAAACTCCAATAATTGCTGCTACTACATACAATAAAAGCGCAACTGTTAACACATTTTTTGGTTTCAATCCGTGACGGACAATTCCACCACCGATGCCAACAGAATCAGCGGTATCTAATCCACGTTTGAAATCATAGTACTCATTAAATAAGTTCGTTGCGATTTGCAATGCTAAACATGCAACCATCATCGCAATAAATAAAAGCCAATGAATGTCTGTAACATAAAGTGATGCTACTGTTCCTAAAATTACAGGAGAAAACGTCGCCGTTAATGTATGCGGGCGCGTCATCTTCCATATTAATTTAGCGGAACTAATTTCTTTTTCTGTCCCCATAAATCTGTTCAATCTCCCTACATTTTAAGTATAAATTACTAGCAGTATCTTTCTATCTATTTTCTGCTTCACATCTATTATATCAAAAAAAGAATTGGCGATAGAACTTTAATGCTCTTGCTTGCACGATAACTTTGCATCTAAATATCATTTTTTCTAATATGAGGTGGTACCCCTAATACCCCAGAAGAAAAAGAAGAGTTTGAATCCTTTAACGTACAGGGCGTTCCATATATCATTGTAAAAGATCATGAAAATAACATTCAAAAATTAATTCTTGGATTCAGCACCCAATCATTAGAAGAGGCTATTTTATAATAATCATCCCCAAAAAAGAAACGAACATATATGTTCGTTTCTTTTTTATGGTGCTTAATGCTCAAGAAAACTTATAATCGCATAAGTATATAGAACGACTAGAGCAAAGGCACATATTCCCATAATTATAATCGCTAGTGCGCTTTTCTCTTGTCTAAACCCTATAATTCCAAGAATAAATGCACTCAACATTGTTACCTTAAGCATTGTAGAAAGGTTGGGAATTGAATATCCACTCAACCAGGTAGAGAAACTTACAATTACAGAAAAAGAGAACAAAGTTAGAACAATAGATAATATATTAATGTGCTTCCCATACTTCAGTTGCATTTCGCTAGCCTCTTTTCATTAGTGAATAATAGGTAGGTGACTATATTTTTATTTTATTCTAAATTTTCTTGAAAATATACAACAAAAAGAAGAGGTTGTCCCAAAAAGTCGCTGAATAGTTACTTTTTGGCAACCTCTTTTCTTTATTTTTTACTTTCCTCTAGTTTAGAGATACTTGTTTCTTTTTCAGGTAACGTATCAAGAAAATCCGTTGCTCAAATGCGAACAACGGACCTTCTTTATATGAACCAATGTAAAACATCCTCAGCAATCTCTTCCGGTCTATCCCAATGCATTAAGTGCCCTGTATCGCTATAGAGCTTAGTCGTAATATCAATATGCTTCCTAAATTCTGCAATTTGCAATTCCCTTATTTCTAAATAATTATGTGGCAGATCATAATACAATAATAAAATATCGCTTTTAATTTTATGCGGTTTCAACGTTTTATACACCGTATATTGAAACTTAATTACACTTCTAGCGGTATCGCCAGTAGCATGCCATTTCACTTTATTATCTTCTTCTCGCATTAAGTCATAAACCGCACGTTCTATTAATGGTGACCACCTGCTGTAAACCATTTTTTCTGATTGGATGAATGCTTCTTTACTGTCAAAAATGTATTCATCAAAATCTTTTTCGTAATGGGTGATTTCTTCTTCTAATGAGCGCGGTGGACACTCTCCTTCTTTCGCACCTTTATATAGCTTCGCAAAATAATCTGCATTCATTTTGCCATGATGATAACCACCATCTAACAATACCATTTTATTCACTTTTTCTGGACATTCTGCTGCATAGTGAAGCGCAACGCTTGCTCCCCATGAATGTGCTACTATATGAAATGTTTCTTTTCCTAGCTGCTCAAGTAATGCTACTACCCATTTTGTTAAATGAGATGCACCGTAATCTTCATCCTTCCCGAAACTTGGTGTTTTCCCATGTCCAGGTAGATCAAACGATACAATATGAAATTTATCTTTTAAAAGTTCCGCTATTTCTATAAAACTTAATTTTGTACTTCCTAGACCATGAAAACAAATGATTTGAGGATTACTTTTATCTCCCCATTCACAAACACTTGCTTCATATTCACCAAATTCTACAAAAAAGTGATTCATTTTTAATCTCCTCTAATTGTTAGATATAAATTAGTTTGAATGTAAAATTGTTTTTTCATAATAAATAAATTCAACAAAATTATCCAAATCCATTTTTCGTAAATAATTTTTATAGAATACGAGAGTTAGAAAGCACCAAATGCTTATCATTTCAGTTAATGGTTAGACTACATCTTCACGCCTATGAAATTAATATAGTTTAATAATTGTACTATACGTCTATCGTAAGTGTGATTTTTCAAAGTTTTATCCAGTCCATTTTTTGCTATTTGTTTTCTTTCTTGTACATGTTCCAAATAATACTCCGCTTTTTGTATAAACTCCCGTGCACTATTAAAAGTTTCTATTTCAACACCTGGTATGTAATGCTTTGCTACATCTGGTCGTATATCAGTTAATTGAAAAGAACCTACAGCATTGATTTCAAAAGTCCTATTATTTACTGAATATGCTTGGATGTTTGCGGCATTACAATTCAATTCTTTATCATTTGGTGAACGGTGTAAATTTATATTGATTTTAGTCGATACGTAAAATTGCAATGCATCCTCATACTTCGCAAGTGGCAATAGTTGTATTTTATCCTTTAATCTTTCATAATTCTTTAACTTCTCCCAACCGAACCCCACAATTTTTATATTTTTTTCTGCTAAATACTCTGAAATAGAATCAACAAAGGTAAGTCTATTTTCAAATGCTGTGCCTATAAAACTAAGATCATACTTATATGTATCTTCTTTCTGAGAAGGTTTAAACACATCTTGATTTGCTGCTAACGGAAGATGAAACACATTCTTACATCCTAACCCTCTATAAAACTTGATACAATTTAAATCTTGCGTAAATATGTAATCATAATACGGCACAAGATGTTGTGTTACATCCGTATAATACGGATCATCTGTCAGCCAAAGTCCAGTAGTAAAACCCGCACTCTTTAGTACTGGCATGACACTAATAATTCCCTCGTTTAAACCACCGAGTACCAAAATAAAATCCGGTTTCATTTTTAATGCGGTTTCTATCGCTCTTTCTGGGTTCACCATAATTGTATTACTGTTTACCTTTTGTAAACTATTCAAAATTGCTGCTTCGATCATTGGGTAATAAAAAGGAATTCCTGATTGAATAAATAAAATTTTCTTAGGCGTATTGTCTTTCATGTCATCCCCCCTATTTCTACATAATCAAAGTGCACGAAAATTAGCAGTCTTTATTCATTTTATGACATCTTACTTTACATGTATAAGCAACGTTTATGTCCATTATGTTGCACTTCCCTCATTTTAGAAGCTGTCACGAAAGGAATAAAATTAGGTTATATTCAGCCCAATTATTAAACATAGAGAATGAATACATAAAAAAAAAAGAGCCTGCTCGTATAAGTTGGCTCTTTCTCTTTTACAATATCTAATACGCTATGCAGCAAAAAAACTATGATTACGGTCAAATTACTTCCAAACAACACCTCGCCGCTCATATTCCATTCTATATTCAACAGCAGCTGCAATTTTAGGACTTGCGAATCTTTCCGTGATCCAAAGTCCTAAATCAACTCCTGAAGTAACTCCTCTTGCGTTAATAACATTCCCTTGATCCACAATTCTGTAAGGAAGCAGTTCTGCTCCATATTCACTCATTTCATTCTGCGCCAAATGATGCATTGTCGTCTTTTTATCATTCAATATACCGGATGCAGCTAGTAACATACCTCCAGTACAAACTCCAGCAACGATCGTTCCTTCATTGTGCATCTCTCTAATTATTTTAGTCAAAGTACCAAGCTCAGCTTCCTTTCGCGCCCCATGTTCAGCTTTATGATTCCAGCCACCACCAGGCACAATTAATAAATCTGGGCGATTATCCATTCGTAAAAAATCATGTAGTTTCACCGTAACTCCAAATGAAGTAGTAACTTCTTGTTTCTGTACACTTGATACGAGTTCAACCGTAAATGGAGCCCCTTCTTCTATCGCTCTTTTCAATACTTCAAAAGGTGCAAAGGAGACCAGTTCTCCAAAACCATCAAACAATACAATTTGTATTTTCATTTTTTGAACACCTCATATGCTTTCTTTTTCGCATCCAAAATTAAGAGAATAAATGTTATCTACAAATTAACAATGAAGATTGTCTTTCTCCTCTCACTCTATAAACTTCCAAATGTTTTTCCAATTCCCTCTCATCACTTATTACAAGTAGCGTTTTCTTCACAAAGTTCCAATTTAAACTACCGGATAACCATAATAATGAAGAAAGCCTTTTATAATCATTTGATGTTAAAATATTATGGGCCTTATACCCTTCTAAAAATGCTCTAGCAACTTTCGAACATACTTCATGCGACTCTATTCCTTCTGTCCGGGAATACCATTTTATTAAAAAGGCTAAACCTTCAATACGATCTACATATCCAATCGATTCAAAATCTACAATCCCTTTTACACATTGATTTGAATCCCATATGACATTTAAAGGATTTAAATCAGTTTGTACAATAAACTCCAAATCACTCGTATGTGCGCATTCTATATGATACTTAGCTAAATCCATATATCTCTGCAATTCCTTGCGTGTACCACCTTTATTTTCTAATAATCTTATAAACTCACCATATCCATCTAAATGAGATTTCTTTTGAAAAATCGGGCTTTGAAACGTACTAGAAATATCATGTATCTTTCTTGCTTCCTTTCCAAAGACTTCTGCCATCGTTTCTGTGCAATAAGTGACATGTTCCCCTTCCGTCCAAGTAGACAATACAAACCGGTACTGTTCCTCATTCCAAGTGAGTAATGTAAAGGACTCTCCCGCCCTATTCTCCTTAATCTGCATAAATGGAATTCCATGCTCTCGTAAATAATACGTAAACCGTACTTGCTCTTTCAATTGTTCATTTGATAACGTCCCAAAGGCCGGATTGCTTGTTCGATTGCTATTTATAAACCGTGCGGAATACCGATCTCCATTTACGATGATTTTATAGTGTAGATCTGTATGCCAACTGTTCTTATGTAGTTCTTCTTCAACTACTAATGTATGAATTTCTTTAAAGTAGTTTATTAATATGTCTTTTATTATTTGTTTCACCTTATTCTCCTTACATACAAAAATTCATTTTTGTACTTCCGAATAAAAACCTTTTAAAGTGAGGATTTTTAAGATACACCTAATGTATTCAAATACAGAATCCTATCCTACTGTGAGTAATAATACAGTTATGTAATTTTGCCGCCAAAATTACAGTAGCCTTCTATCTATGTAGATGAAAGAAGGCTACTAAATCTTTTAAAAAAATCTAGTTATTTCATAGTGAATATATTAGTGATTAAATAATACATTTGTTTAATACAAGTACTAAATAAGAAAAATTAACCGTCATAATGCAATTAACAAATTGAGGATTTTCATTTAAACTTTATAAAACTCAAATGTATTTTTTTCTAAACATATTGTTTCATCAGAAATTTTGATAATTATATCAAAACGCTGACTATACGAATGCATAAATACTTCATATTGAATCCGGCGTTCTTCATGAGACTGCCTTAAATAATTTATATCGGCTCCCCTTTCAGCTATATCCCGGCTTGATCTTCTCATTAGTTCCGTTTCACCATCTGTATAAAAATAAATTTTCAAATCAAATAAATCAGGATTAATAAATGCGGCGCTCATTCCTTCCACAATCGTTACTTTATTTTCCGAAGAAATCAACTTACTTTTCATATAATGCGTATCTATCGTATAAAAATCTAGCCCAGCTCTAACCATATGAATATCTCTTTCTAAAGCTGTCAAATGGTGCGCCGCTGGATGACAAGCTGTCATTTTATAACGATGATTTTCATTTTGATATGTATAGTGAATCACTGCATGCTTGCGGATATCCGAACTAACAATGTAAGGATCTGTATTAATATAATTTACTTCATTTTGGTTTAGTAGCTTTACGAGTCTATTAGCAAACGTCGTTTTTCCAGCTGCACCATGTCCTGAAATACCGATAACAATTTGTTCATCTCTCATCTTTAACCAATTTATGATTTCTTGTAACAACTTATCCATCATTCTCCCCCTTGCGCTAATATACTACCCTTTATTTTAATATCCAAAAATCCCCTTATTTAATTATACATAAAAAGAAAAAGATAGCGTGATTATTCATCATACCATCTCTAATTCTAAACAACTTTATTATCTTTTAAATGACTTTATTATTTGTGAACACCTACATGATTAAATATATTTCTAACTTTATCAATCCAATAGAATATCCTCTATTTTTCGGTAATTTATGCGAACCAATGCAGTCATGACTAATAAAAAAAAGCCAATCCCCTATACAATAGAAGATTGGCTCTTTCCTTTATTTACTCCCCTGTTTCAGAAAATCGTTTTATACGTTCTCCAATTTCATCGCGAACACGTTGAAATTCAGACCACTCTTTTCCTGCTGGATCATCGAATCCCCAGTGTACACGATTAACGTGCGGAGGTGTGGAAGGACAAACAGAATCTGCATGACTACAAAGGGTAACAACTAAATCAGCGTTATTTAAAATATTTGAATCGATTATATCCGATGTTTGATTCGTTATATCAATATTTACTTCGTTCATTGCTTTAATAGCATTTGGATTTACTCCGTGTGCTTCAATTCCTGCAGAATATACATTCCACTTATCACCTACATATTGTTTGCCCCATGCTTCTGCCATTTGGCTTCGGCATGAATTTCCTGTGCATAAGAAATAGACTGTCTTTTTGTTTTCCATGTTGTTTTCCGCCTTTGTTTTTAAATTATACTGGTTGATCATTAAAATATTTACGCTTAAACCAAAAAGCGACATTTACAAGTGCAATCATTACAGGTACTTCCACTAACGGACCAATAACAGCTGCAAATGCTGCGCCTGAATGAATACCAAACACACCAACTGCTACAGCAATTGCTAACTCAAAGTTATTACTACCTGCTGTAAATGCTAACGTTGTTGTCACCGGATAGTTTGCACCAATTTTCCTTCCCATAAAGAAAGAAACAAAAAACATCACAATAAAATAAATGAGTAATGGAATTGCTATTCTTACTACATCTAATGGTACGCTAACAATCATTTCTCCTTTTAAAGAGAACATAATGATGATTGTAAATAATAATGCAAGTAATGTAAGTGGACTAATCTTCGGTATAAACACCTTTTCATACCATTCTCTTCCTTTTAACTTAACGAGTACAAAACGTGTTAACATACCTGCTATAAAAGGAATTCCCAAATAGATAAATACGGATTTCGCTACTTCTATCATTGTAATATCAACAATAGCCCCTTCAATCCCTAACCATTCTGGAATGACTGTTACAAACACGTATGCATAAACGGAGAAGAATAACATTTGAAATACTGAGTTAAAAGCTACTAAACCTGCAGCATACTCTTTATCCCCATCTGCAAGGTCGTTCCAAACAATTACCATTGCAATACAGCGTGCTAAACCAATCATAATGAGCCCGACCATGTATTCTGGCTTATCAGGAAGAAAAATAATTGCTAAAACAAACATAAGTACAGGTCCAATAATCCAGTTTTGTACTAAAGATAAAACCAATACTTTTACGTCTTTAAATACTCGGCCCATTTCCTCATAGCGAACTTTCGCTAATGGTGGATACATCATGACAATTAAACCAACAGCAAGTGGAATAGACGTCGTTCCAACTTGTAATGTATTTAGTCCGTCTACTACACTAGGAAACACAAACCCTAAACCAATCCCAACAGCCATAGCTAGAAAAATCCATAGTGTTAAATATCGATCTAGAAAAGATAAACGTTTCATTTTATTTTCCATCTCCTATTAACAACAAGAATTTTTTTCTACTACGTTAGAAGTCGTGCAACAAGAAGGCTCTTCAATTTTATGAACATCACTATGTGCTTTCGTATAAAAGAATTCCCACTCGTTCCCATCAGGATCTGTTACCCAAAACTTATCTTGAACCGCATAGCAACAAGTCGTATCCATCTCATCACGTGCAAAGAACCCTTCTTTTTCTAATCTTTCTTTATGCAATGTAATTTCTTCAGCTGTATCCACTTGGAAACCGAAATGATTTACTTGATTTCCCTTCACTTCATCTCGTACGTTCAGCGTGAAGTTAAGTCCTGGCGTCTCTAATAAAAATTTTGCATAATCCACTTTCACCTTAACTGGTGAAACATCAAATACCTTTTCGTAAAATTCAATAGACTTCTCTAAATCCGTAACATTTATACCAACGTGAACATATCTCATAGCTAATTCCTCCTCTTTATATTTCATTAATCAATTTTTTTTGATTAATGGTGCAAAATTTTAACAGCAACTACCTTTGCCTGTTTTTCTAAAGATACAGCATAATTCTTCTGATAATAAATTATTTACTTCCGCATCATTTAAATCATAATAACTCCACGTACCTTTTGTTTCTTTTACAATTAAACCTGCATCTAATAAGATCTTTAAATGATATGACAACTTAGATTGCGTCATTTCAAAAATCTCTGTTAAATCACATACACAAGTCTGGCCTCGCTGGCAAAGTTCATACATGATTTCTAGACGCTTCTGATCCGCCAACGCTTTAAACTTTTTCTCATAGAGCTGAAAATCTTGTGCCACTGTAGTCACTCTCCCTTCATCAATTTTTTTTGATATTTATAGTATATACGCAGATGAGTTCTATATGCAACTAATTCATCAATTTTTTTTGATTTACCAAAAAAACTTCCTCTTCAAAATCTATACTTGAATACTTTTTCTTGCTCAATATAAAATAGCTTTCTTACAAATTAATACGATAATTTAATATTAACATGGTGCAGTTTCAGGGGTAAGTTATCAGAAAACATATGAAGTAAGCACTCTACAAATGATAATATATTAAATCTCGTTAAAACAAAAAGATATGTCCTAGTAGTATACCTAGGACATCCCCTTCATTTTATAATTTCTAGATTCTATACATCACTAACAATTGAATATACCTTCTGTCTAAAACATAGTATTATCATTAGCTGCCTCATTTGGAATCTCTTGAATTACATCCCAGTGTTCAACAATCTTACCATTCTTTATACGAAATATATCGACTATAGCAACTCCCTTATCTTGAGAATTAGTACGAGAATGTACATGAAGAGCAACTGTATCTCCTTCTACTACTACTCGTTTAATCTCTGCAGAAGAATTAGGATTTTTAACAAAGTCCTCCTTAAAGAAATCCATGAAGGCTTTTCGTCCGTCAGCAACAAAAGGATTATGTTGCTTATAATCTTCACTTACATATTTAGGGATAATATCGATATCATGTTTGTTAAAAACTTCATTATAGAAATCAACTACCATCTTTTTATTCTTTTCATTTTCTGTCGCTTCTTTCGATACCGATGCAACATTCTCACTCTTTATTGAGTGACCTTTGGTATTACCAGTTGAAGCTTGAAATATCAAAGTCGACACAATTCCTAAAATAAACACAGAAATAATTATTACTATTAAATTTTTCTCTACTTTCATTTATGCCTACCTCTTCTAATCGTATAAGTTATCTTCCATAACACGCTTGAGAAGTAGAAACCTTCCCAAAAATGTAATGTGAGGGGGAATGTTAGAAAATTACACTCCCCCTTATACAAGGCATGTTAGAAACTAATAACTCTAACTTAATACCTCATTAACAGTTGCACTGTCCACAATTTGAATAAACTTCTTAACCTTATCGTTCTCA
>NZ_NJGF01000069.1:0-12105 GCF_002209985.1 Bacillus sp. K2I17 | reverse complement strand
CGAATCTCAATGGCTGCTTAGTCTTTTTTTAAAGCTGTCTACTTGACGGGGATAAGACCAATATAGTGTCTTTTCTTTATGTAAAAAACTAATTTCTTTTGGCATAAATACATTAGTGGACTATTCATCTGGTGATTGGATAATCCAAATCGATGCAAATGAATTTTTATTAGAAAATCAAGTAGATTTAAAAGAATTCTTACAAGTTTTTTATGATTTTCCTATATCTCCATTCTATTCTGCTTCTATCTACTTTTGATTTCAATTACTTATTTCATTCATTCTCTTCAATTCTGAATAGTAAGTAACCCTGTATTTGATTTGTTCTTTTAAATCATCAATAGCCTTCCCCAATAATATAAACTACGTTTAAACATATCTTCATTATTATTGAGTTGTATTTCTACGTTGTCTTCTGTTTCTATTTCTAATGTGGTTGAAATATCTTAAATCGATAATGTCCCTTCTTTATGTTCCCTGTGTAAATGTGAATCTTCTAATTGTAACGAAACAATGGGTGACTCTAAAGAATCTTGTAACATAGCATTTAAAAACGCAATGAGAATATCCTCATTTCTTTTACTTCAAAAAATGAAAAACACTAAAACGATAGTTGCATATATTTACATGCAACTAAGTGAATGTTATTCCCCCCTAGGATATATATTAGCCCATCTTTATTTTAAAACACGAAACCTATCCGCGGATAAATTTCTTATTTATATATAGTATCAATTTGCATACTTCCCCAGAGTAGCCCCTAATACCCGGAATCGTTTCCGTACCTCTAGTATATAAAAATCCTAACTACCTAAAGAGCCCAAGTAAATGCATCTTATGTCATTTTAAAAAGTACAAAAGGCGCCCTTGCTAGAGGCGCCTTTTGTATAAAAATATCTTAAGATATTTTTATATTTTATGTTTTAGAATTCCTCTATTTGAACCGTGAAATTTGGTTTGAATTTAACTTGGATAATTTTATTTTCGCCTGAACATTCAATGTAAAGAGTATCCTCACGGGTATATACTCTTTCTACAGAAACTATATTCATATCAAAAATAGTTTTCTCCTTTAATAATAGGTTTAATTCAACAGTATTTTCATACACTGACATATACATTAAAAGTCTAAAACCTAATCTATCTGTTTTGCTATATTTATATACGCCTGCACCTGAAATATAATAATCTTCTGGTTCATCTTCAAAAATTTCTAATAACTCGTATTTATCATATTTTATATCCAATATTCCTAACCTTCTTTGTTCTAGAATATTTTAACTACGCTATCCATTTTATTCTTTTTTCTTTGCGGGAACAACTGTAATAACATCGCCTTTATCATTTAAAACTACATAACCCTCTTCTCTAACATATTTCCAAGTACCAGGTTTGTCTCCTGGTTGGCGAGAGCCTGTTTTTATAATATCTTCAACCACATTTGGAGTCATCCCCCTGGGATCAACCCCTTTTAATTCTTTGACATAATCTTTTGAACCGAATGAATATCCTTTTCTTTCAGCTCTTTCACGTGCACGCTTCGTAAGTTCTGCACGAACTTGAATTGTATCAGGTGCCATTCTTTCAAGAGCATGTTCAGAATATTTACGTCCATCAATAACTCCTCCGCCTCTTGGCATACTCCATCCAATCTCTTCTGTTACCTTGGATACTTTTCCTAAATCCTTCGCTTTTTGTTCTAACTCACTATATTTACCAAACACACGACCGATAACTTTAGGAGACCCACCTAAAACAGTAGATACAGTTCCCCATACATAATCATTCGGCCCATATTCTTTTTCTGTGAAAAATTCTCTTCCGTTATAAACTTGTAAACCTTGTTTGATTTGCCCAACAACTGGAATGAAATCAAGCGCTATAGATCCTAATTCATTCGTACGCTTCTGTTCTTCCAGATATTCTTTCATTTTTTCAGGTGGTACACCAAAATCTTTGAGACGATTTGTTAAACCGTCCATGTTTCCAACATTTTTAGCTACGTTAGATGTATCAATTTTATATCCCGCAATCTTATTAGCAGAATCTAACAGGTGGTTCGTAGCGTCAATACCTGACATGATATCTGTGTGAAGTGTTGGAAATGCTTGTTGCGCTTCTTTAATGTGTGTAGAAACACTTCTTGTTAAGTCTTCAGCCATCAAAGCTTGCTTATGTAAAGATTTAGCTGCTGTATCTACTGATTTAGCAAATTTATCTACACTTTTATTAAAAGTGTGTAAATCTTTAGCCATAGATTTATATGCGGGTATCCTACCCTTGAAATCTTCATGCCAATCTTTTATCTCTGTTGCAGTATCTTTTAATCCATTAACTTGTTTTTTGAGCTCATCTTGTGGTAAGGATTTAAAATACTTCTCCATTGGCTCAATATATTGCTCGTTAATTTCAAGTGGGAACCCTAAACTTGCATCTAAACTAGCCACCATCATTTCTATACCACTAACTGTTAGTTCTCCAGCATTATACAAGGTATCAGGTACAAGTTTTTTAGCAGCTTCGACATTCCCAATTATATCGCCAGAGTCTTTGGCAGCTTTATTTAAAACCATGACACTATCTTTTAATAACATGAATTTATGAATTTTACTAAAATCCTCTTCCATCATTTGTAAATTAGTGAGAGTGGATTGATATTTTACTTGAACATTTGGATCTGCTTCTCTTTCACTTATTTTATCGACAAAACTCTTTAAATGAGATCCTTTTAATGTAGTAATAAAGTGATTCATACTTTGTGCCAATTCACTAGATTCTAACATAGCCGTATCAATATTCTTAGCTTGGTTGGCATCAGCTAATCGTTTGGAGTGCTTTTGTATTAATTCTAGTCCAAATTTTAAATCATCTACTTCTTGACGAATCTCATCCATCTTGTTTGATAAAGATTGATCAAACACAACTACAAATAGTTTCTTTACAACGTATGTCTTTCCGTTGTAATTTACCCTAAACCATAAGGGACCATCTTCCCCCACTACTTCAAGAGTTTCATCGTCTCCAACTTGAATAGGATTATATCCTCTTAAAACTGTTCTTGAACTGTATATGTTATGATCAAAAGAACGAATTTTTACCCAGCCTTTGACCATCTTCCCTGTTCTGTCGAATTGAAACTGTTTACCTTTATAAGTTACATCACCTTTTTGAATTGCCCCTTCATCATTTGCGAAGTACCAATGTGTAGCTTGTGGGAACCAGCCTTTTTGGGCTGCACCAGTTGTTCTATCAAAGTAATAGTCCTTCCCGTCAACGGTATTCCATCCCGAAGCTAGATTACCATTTTTATCGAAGAGATATGTATCATCCCCTGAACGTAATAATCCGGTTTGTTTCACGCCAGGTTTATCATAATAGTACTTCTTTTCTCCCTCTACAACCCAGCCAACCGTTTCATCATTTTTCGTTTCTGTTACTTTCATAATCGTCCTATATAAGAACATAGAAAATTGCTCTCTAGTAACAATGCCATTTGGATTAAAATTGCCATCACCTGTACCACTTGTTATCTGGTTTCCAGCTAGAATTTTCACATATTCATTGGCCCAATGACCTTTCATATCCGTAAATTCAACATTTCCTTGCGATTTTAAATCGAATGTTCTGACAAGAACAGCAGCCATTTCAGCACGCGTCATATTATTTTTCGGATTGAATTGTTTCTCTATATTTACGCTAAATATGCCTCGTGCAGTAAGTGCCAAAATTTCCTTTTTAAAATTGCTGTCACCAATATCAACAAAAGGATTATTTGTACTATCTTGCGGTTTTAAATACCGATACAAGAATGCAGCAAGATGTTCGCGAGTAATAGGATTGGCAGCACCGAAGTATCCATTTCCATATCCTGTTATAATCTTATTTTCAGCCATATACATCATTTCTTTATACGCCCAATGGCTTTTTGGAACGTCAATAAAAGACGATGAATTCGCTTGACTATTTTGTTCTGCATACGTTGTTCCTACTGTACTAAATAATAAAATACATACCATAGAACTTAAAAATAATTTCTTAATTGTATTCATAATAGCTCCTATTCAATTGTTAAAAATATAATTGCAAAATCAGCACTTATTTTATCCTTCATTTACGGTGTTTTATATAATTATCAAATTTCTATTCATACTGATATTTCACACAAGGACAACCTAAGTTATTCTGTCTAACCTATAATTGATTCATAAGATGTTTCATTTCTTAAATGGAGTAGCCCATTTATGGAATTTTCTTAACATACAGTAAAAATATGTTTTTTAATTTGAAAATCCCTTAGTGCAAAATTCGCATTATGGTAACGAGATCCATAATAATATTAATCTCCTTTCTCTTTAAATCGGCCTCTTTGATTTAAAAGTTAGGCTGCTTCTGTACTGTTGGTGCATAGTAGAAAATAATAAAAATAATGACACTATAAGTTCTACGACTTACTTCATACTCGCAACTCCTTATCAATTCATTAAAAACCTTTTAATTATATATTATACTTTATTGTTATAGTGGTGAAAAAATCAGATATGCATAATTGCATATCTGTGTTCCCAATAGGGCATACACGAATTGAATGTACCATCGGAATCGGCCCCACTCCATTGATGAGTAAGGTGGCTTTAGACATTGAAGAAAAGAAGAACAAAAACGGGATTGCCTTTTGGAGGTACGAAGATGTACCTACTAAGCTGTGGAGCATACGACCCCTTAATAAATTTTGGGGCATATCATATAAAACTGAAAAAAGTTAAATCGAAAGGGAATACATTCTATTGGAGATCTAGCTAATTATCCTCTTAAATACTTAAAGCAGAGCTTCGGCAAAATTGGAGAAGAATTACACTTACATAGTCATGGAATTGACTTTAGTCGTATTTCAGAAAAATATGTACCTGCCACAACTTCTATTGGTAAAAGCCAAATTCTAATGCGCGACTATACAATAGAAGAGTTTCCGATTGTTTTACTAGAACATATTGAAGAAGTTTGTTATCGACTCCGAAGACAAAACAAGCTCGCTCAAACCGTTCATTTTTCCGTAGGTTACAGTAAAAGTTATACTGGCGGCATTAGAAAAACTCACACTATGAACCGACCAACTAATTTAACAATGGATATATATAATGTTTGTACATATTTTTTACACGAATTTTATACTGGAGAACCCATAAGATCCATCAACATTTCTTTAACTAACTTAATTAATGAAGGCGAAGAACAAATTTCTCTTTTTGATAATGTCACACAACGAGAGAAAGAAGTGAAGTTAACAAAAGTAATGGATGAAATACGCACAAAGTTTGGAAAGAACAGCATTTTACGAGGGATTTCCTAAACGCATAGCGCTACAGCTAGACACAGAAACACACTAATAGGAGGCCACAAATCATGAATAACGCTAATATGCCAAAAGGAAGAGGAATGGTGTTAACAATAGTTAAATTTATGAGTGGATATAACGTATACAATGATTGATATTTCTCTTTTTTGTTTTTTTGTAGAAGCTATAATAATACTATAAATACTTAATATTCATAGTATAGATAGATTGAAAAGTTATATCTTGCTCATGATAATTTTTTATGGTTCTCAAATATTAACTGGTTTGCAACATGCTCTCATTAGTTCAAATTGCATAAAATGTTATGGCGACTAATAGGAGGGAATATCAATGTATTATTCAGATTTTTACGATTGGAATAGGCAAAATCCAAAACTGATTAGTGATATTGAAAAAGCTATAAATGGAGAATTTAGTGCAATAAATTGTTATGCTAAATTAGCCAACATGGCTTCAAATCAGACAGAACAAAATCAAATTCTTGAGATTCGTAATGATGAAATAAAGCATTTTCAAAATTTTGTACAGATCTATATTAATTTAACTGGCCAACAACCTAAGCCACAAATAATTGAAGGGTGTCCTGATACGTATTTAAAAGGGTTAGAGTTTGCTATACAAGATGAGCAAAAAACTGTAGATTTTTATCTAGACATTGCAGATGAAACATCAGATGTATTTATTAAAGAGCTCCTTCGAAGAACGGCTGCAGATGAACAAAATCATGCAGTTTGGTTTCTGTATTATTTTTCAAAATTAAAGTAAGTAATAATTAAAAATCCGACTCATAAGAATAGAGTCGGATTTTTGAATAACAATTTTCCACATGCATCAATAATATACTTTTAGTTTTTCAAAATCTAAGCTTGACACCTATATAGAGGTGTTAAGAAAAACTATAGATACCACGCTATTTCCTCTTACATTCATGTTTCTTTTTATCTCTTGAGAAACTTGGCAACAGAACAGAGATTAATTCATCTACATGAACTATTTAATGCTATTAAAAATAAATTCTTTTACAATGATACATACTATCCTTATATAAATTGTTATAATACAACACGCAATCCCTAAAGGAGGAGCTACTTGTGTCTGAACATATAGAGATTATTTTGAGAACACTGTTATCTTTCTCGATTTTATTTATCGGAGCTAAAATATTAGGAAAGCAAATTATCGCTGAAATGAATACCTTTGATTTTATTGGCGCTATCTCTATCGGAAGTATTATTGCAAATTTGGCATTTAATTTAAATGTAAAAACTCATCATGCAGTCATCGCTTTTCTTATTTTAGTATTTATCATTCTAATGGTTAGCTATATATCCATGAAAAGTCGGATAGGCAGAAAAATATTTGCTGGAAATCCGACAGTCATTATGGAAAACGGGAAAATTCTAGAAAATAATATGCGGAAAATGCGCTATTCTCTAGATTATTTAAACCAACAATTAAGAGAGAATGGTATTTTTAACATTGAAGAAGTTCTTTATGTCATAGTTGAAACAAATGGTAAGATATCTGTTTTGAAAAAACCTGAATATCGGACTGTTACAAAACAAGATTTAAATATACCAACAAAAAAAGAGTGTAAACTCCCCATCGAGCTAATTATGGATGGAGAAATTATGACAGAAAACCTAAGGCAAAACAATCATACGGAGCTAGAATTACAGTGTGAACTAAAAAAACGTAACCTCCACTACACAGATGTTACGTATGCTGTACGTTCTGCAAATGGAAATATCTATATTGATACCTATAAAGATAATATTACCTCTCCAATGGACCAAGAATAGGTTATTTCTTCTAAAAATATAGGTGAACATATCGTTGTAATTCTTCCGCAAATGTTTGTAGTTCATCTTGAACGATCCATAAGAAAATATCATCCTTTCTAATCTAGCTTGTTTAGAAAAAATAACATTTTTTTGATACTTGCGGGGTATTAAAGTTTCTTAAGTTAATGGACATGTAATGAGAACCTATCGCCATCAAGCTAAAATTTTATAATACCCCAGAATGAAAGTTTCTTGTCTTTTACGGTACCAAAGCTTATTTTTATTATTTTGGGGACAACTTGCTCTGTTAGCCTGCTGGACATGTGTCTGTATCCCTAATTGATTTCTTAAATTTATTGTTACACACCTTGTTTAATACTTAGACATAATATATAACATTTCATTTAAGTATCTTAAAAGAGGTGAATTATTGTGATGAATTATTATCTTAACAGCAACAGAGTAATGGCTGGGAGCATTACAATTCATTCAGCACAACCGACAATACATGCAATGCAGCATGTATTGTCGGTTGTGCTGAAGCTATACATTATTATCATCCAACTATACAATACCACCCTATACAATATATACATCAAAGTATATATCCATATCCAGCTGGCTTTAGAACAACTCCATATGATTAAAACTCATCTTGTTTTTGGGTGTAAGTGCTGGGTTCATAAATATAGAAACCTTACCTATCAAATTTGGAAAAAGAGAAATAAAAACGTCCAATTATCTTGAAAACTCGATGAAACCTATATAAAAATCAAAGGAAAATGGTGTTATTTATTTCGTGCTATAGATAAAGATGGGCATACATTGGATATTCAACTTCGTAAAAAACGGGATTATCAGTCTGACAATGCTTCTGTTTGGATATATTCCCCTTTAGTATACCAATCACATACCCTGTCTAGAGTAATGGTATCAGTATGCCTAAAATTTATGGATTCATTGCAATTATCATGAAATTTTCACACCAGAACCGTCGATTCCTTAGGGTACAGGTAATCGACTTTTTTTAATCGTGTGGTAGATATTTTTAGTTGAAAAACTAATAATGAAAATATAATACAGCTTATGGCCCATTTTTATACGTATCTCGGCTGCCCCCTATAGGAGGCGGTATGTATATATATATGTACAATGATAAAGACATTCATATAGCTACGACACTCCCAAAAAAGTCTTGATAATATGGTCAAATTTACCCCGTTTGCAGCGATGCCTGAACAGTTTGCTGGTATTCGTGAAATCATCAAGGAGAAAAACAAAGTAACTCGGCCGATCTTAACAGATGAAGAAAAAGAACTAATTGAGAACATGTTGTTATGTTGCTTATTATCTGAAGAAGAAATTCTCATTACATACTTTGAAGATGGTTATTTGCTCTCTAGCTATATGACTGTTGTTGGTATTCACCAGCAAAACAGTGCTGTTATATGTACCGATGCTTTTTATAATAAAATGACACTGCAATTTTCTAATATAATCGACGTAAAATCATTCATCTAGAAAAGCCAATTCTCTAAAGGAAATGGCTTTTCTGTTTTCTTCTATAAACCAAACATTCAAGAAATCTATTTATTACAAAACAAACAAAATACCTCCTTTTTCGAAAAAAATTCACAAATAATACATAATTAACTATATTTTTTGATTTTTCGATTTTATTAATTGAAATATAATAATTATATATATTAAGATTATGTTGTAAATATAATAAATGGAGGTATTTCTATAATGAAGAAAAAAATTTTTGCTTTAACTGCACCTCTTCTTTTAGCAGCATCATTAACAACACATGCAGCAACACCAAGTGAAGCGGGATTCAATAGTTTATCAACTACTCCGCCTTCTGGGATAGTAGATACTACTAATAAAAATGATGGTTTTCAGAGGGCAAAGAATCCACCTGGTAAAAAGGCTTCTGTACATAATATTGATAAAAACTCTTATAATTTCCAAGTAGATAAAGTAGGAGCCCAAGTATATACAGATAAATGGCTTACAGGAAAAAAGACTATGACTGTAGATGTTGAAAACTTTACAGTTACAAAATTTCAAGGTGGTACAAAAAATGAATTATACATTACACTCTATAATTCTAAAGGGAAAGAAGTAGACTCTAAAACTTTATATGTAAATAAAGCTAGTTCAGTGAAATTTTCCGGTTTAGATTCTTCCGAAAAATATTTTGTGAAATTCAGTGTTGCAACCAACGGGAACACTTATTCATTTAATGGATCTATCGAGTAATAAATTTAGGACAAGATAAATTGTTTATAGAACAGATACTGCAAACTCTACCTCTTAAAACAATTTAACTGTTTATAATGCATATAAGTATGTTTGACAAAAATCCCTTTTGAAACGCTATTTTCAAAAGGGATTTTACTTTTTCATTGTATAATATAGCAACTTTTAAAAGTACCCTTTCAATGTATACTGACCCCTTCACAAATCGTGAAGGGATTTTTTTATTTAATAAATGAGTTTTACAAAAGATACAAAAATGTTAAACTCGTGAAACCCAGTGATATCATGTATGTATGTTGATATTACTGGGTATTTATTTGGATATTTAACACATTTTTTTACAAATTATAAAATGCTTTCAAAAGTAAAAAATCAGGATAAGTTCATGTGTATATTGCAAAAAGGACTTGTTTGCAAGTGTACTCCCCTTTTATGTACAATAAAAGAAAAACATCTTAAGAGATGGGGAGAGGAAAACCCATGTCCAACCAACAATTAGTGAATTTACGCATTGATTTTGCTTTCAAACAATTATTTGGCACAAGTGGAAATGAAGATATTCTAATTGCTTTTTTAAATGCTATGTTACAAGATTCTTTAGAATCCCCTATTGTTTCCTTACAATTAGAAGACCCACACTTGCACCGAGAACATGAAGAGGATAAATTATCAATCTTAGATATTTCTGCAACATTAGATACGGGAACAAAGGTAAATATAGAAATTCAACTAAATAATAATCATGATATGATTAAGAGAAGTTTATATTATTGGGGAAGGCTATACACATCCCAACTACAAAAAGGAATGCCATATAGTTCTCTTCATAAAACAATTACCATTAATTTATTAAACTTTGTTATGTTTCCAGAATATGAAGCATTCCATACAACAGGAGTCTTATGGAATCAACAACAACAGAAAATATTGAGTGATGATATTGAAGTTCATATTGTGGAGATTCCAAAACTCATGCAACAGTGGCGAAATGAACAAATAAATCCCTGGGAAGATTCGTTTGTTCGTTGGTTGTTATTACTTCCAGCGAATGAGGATGAACAATTAACCCAAACATTGGAGGATATTGCGATGAACCAAGACCCTATTTTACAAAAAGCAATGAATAAATGGGAACGTATGAGTCAAGATTCTTCTTTCCGACAAGCGTATGAAGCAAGGGAGAAAGCGTTGATGGATGAAGCCGCAAAATTTGCTCATGCTCGTAATGAAGGAAAGAAAGAAGGGCGTCAAGAGGGCATTGAAGAAGGAAAAATCCAATTGATTCGTGGAATGCATAAAAATGGAATGCCAATTGAAGATATTGCAAAATTTACGAATTTACGTATTGAAGAAATACAAGGAATTTTACAAGCATAAATAAATTAACAAATAACACCTACAGATATGCCTGTAGGTGTTATTTGTTAATGATCGCCCCCGCCTGGAAGGTGATGACCACCAGCATTTCCATGTGCATATTTCCAACCTACACCTGGTTCATTAATATAATAACCAGTTTTTTCATCTGCGTATTTATAACTTATATATTTCATTGGAATTCCTCCCCCTTTTGGTTAATACTTATATAGTCGTTTAGACTCAAATTAAGCGTCTAATCTCTTGAAAATTACTTAAGTATTTTCGTTGCTTAGCCATGCTGATAAATGGTTCATATGTACTCGTTTCATTAAAAGGATGTCCGAAACCATATTCACCTTTTTCTGCATGATAACCGTATGTGGCAATGCCTACACCTTTCGTGTTGCTTTTTTAGATTTCTACATAATTGGAATCTCGCCCATAAATGTATGATGCCCCCTACTAGATAGCTACAACCTTTGCGATAATAGAACTACTGGAATGGATCTTACTTCCACTGCTTCAGGTTTTATACATACTACTCCATATAACACCCCTCTCCCATCACCCACATCAAGCTGATGGAAATTTGGAAATGCCTCTCCAAAACCATGGTTGCCTGCATAACTACTTACTGCTCTAAAACGTTCACCAAAATCCAGTGATTTTAAATACTTTGCATACATCAAATTAACACCAACAATATCACCCTCACTAAGATTATCTCTTTGACCAATTTCTACCTCAGATTGTTTGGGTTCTACTGTTGATAATCCATTTTTTGAATGAGCGTACATTCCATAATGCATGATTGAATTATAATCGTAGGGACCAGAATCCTCCCTAATTTCCGGTTTTTGATCGAAATTCTTAACCTTATTGTCTTTTATGCTTACATCATTAATCTGCACATAGTCATTACGATCTTCTCGACAATGTTCGTGCGCTAACCCTACCGCATGACCTATTTCATGTTTCATATTACCCTCGCTGCAATCATCACCGATTATAATTTCCTGTCTGCCCCCCTGTCATACCTGTCATTGACTCACAAAGGTCTTCGTCGGAACTTGGAGTAAAAACTACATAATTAGGCTCATCTGTCCTAATAACAAAACGAATAACAGTCTAGCGATAGCACGTGTTACTCTTTCTTGGTCTGCTAATGTTGAATCAATTAAATAAGGAACTATCCCGCTTGTCCAGCGGTATTCTTCTCCACTTTTAATACAAGCCATTATATTAAGCACCTCCATATTATTATTGAATATTTTCATTCATGGGGTAGCACCACATCGCTATCAAGCTAATAGTTTTAATTACCCCCATAACGAAAATTTTACG
>NZ_NJGF01000068.1:0-12543 GCF_002209985.1 Bacillus sp. K2I17 | reverse complement strand
TCCATTATAATGTATAAGCGTAAAATATTTAACAATTAGCTATGTGGTAAAAATTTCATTTTGTATTAGTTTAAAACTAAAAAAGAGCACCATATAAGTGCTCTTTTCAAGAGTGAGTATAAATACCAATCATCCTATAATAGTATATGCACCGCATTATGTAGTTGCTACTAAAATTAACTTCATTTTTTAAAATTAGAGGTTTCTTTTAATGAAACCTCTAAAAAGATAACTAAATTTACGTTATTGTAAATTCGATTGCGATAGGAGTTCCTCCATCTAGGACAGCTCCTCCTACAATAGTAGCAGCTGTAGTAGTCACACCAGTAATAGTATCCCCTGTTTGAATAACGCCATTAATATAAAGTGTTAAAAAAGCATAAGAAGCAGGGAATGTTGTTACAGCACCAGTGTCATCAGTGAAGTCTGTGTTAGCAAAAGTTAAATCTGCTCCAGCGACAGTCCCTGTTGCTGCTGTACTTACAAATCGTCTTCCAGCTATAAAGGGCTTAACGATAGGCATTTATGTTCACCTCTTTTTTGAGAATAAACTCAGACAAGTTTTTTGAAAGTCTTGTCCTGTATTTTATTCTATGTTGTGCTTCTTTTAAAAGATACGGCTTGTATACTAGTAAAAAATTATAATTATTATGTGTTTAATAGATGCTGTATAAATTTAAACAAAATAATTCGTTTATAAGTGAGTAGATCGAACGGAGGGGAACCGTATCGTATGAATCAATTGTCATTTTTTAAAGACATCGATGAAAAGGAGATGCATAGACTTGTGGTGAAGGAGCTGAAAAACTACAAAGCATTGTGCGTCCGGATGAAAAATCAAGAAGAACAGGCTCGAGCGGGGGGCATCGTTCTTTTTCCTAAAATGAAAGGTGACGAAAAGAATCATGAGATACGTGTTAAACAAATTGAACGGACGTTGTAACATCTCTTGATGAAGAGGAACGTAGGATAATTGAAATGAAGGACTTAGGGAATCGAAAGGTTAAAGATTCGTTTGTGTACAACGAATTTATGATAAAGCGTGATCCGTTTTATCATAAAGAAAAAAGTGATATTCAGTTGATAGCTACAGCTGTGGGGATTATATAAACTTAGTTTTGAGGTATCGGAAATGGGATTCTAGTATTTTGTAATGTTGTATAGATTGGTTAAGATGAGGTTGTTCTGCTTTACATGTTATATTATTTCTCTGCCCTGCCAATTGGTAGGGTTTTTTCATTCTATTAAAAATAATAATAGCTCGTCCAAACCTTTTAAATCTATCTTACATAGTATGTAGTAATAAATTTAAAAGGGGGAAACTAGTATGTCTTATTCCTACTATGATCATTGTAAGGATAACAAAAAGAAATATCATGATTGTCATAAAAGTAGTAAGAGTTATGACAAATGTGATAAAAAACATGATGAAAAGCCTTGGGTTAATGTAAAAGTGAATTGTTGTTCTGATGATAACCAATACAATCTTGTAAGAGCGTCTGCTTTTAGAGCTGTGAGCACAGTTAATCAGATTGTGCCAGCAAATACTTTTGTAAAAGTCTTATTCCAAAATGAACAATTTGATTTAGCAAATGAATATAACCCTGCAACATCCATTTTTATACCAAAGACAAGGGGTGTTTATTCTGTTATTGGAACAATTGCGTTCATTCCCAATAATCTAAACGTAAACTATAGAGCGCGGGTAGAAATTCGAGTTAATGGAAATCCAGCAATTGCAATAGATAATGATTTTTTTGGTCCAATAAACTTTGCTAATGTTGTTGCCGTTTCATCAATAATTCAATTGAATGCTGGGGATGTAGTCGAGGTTTTTGCACAAAGTAGCGTAGCTGGAGTTATCTCTACTGTAGAAAATAGTACGCATTTTGAAGCTGCAAGATTTCCGTCTCCAACAGAATAAGTGATATGAAATCCATCAGTAATCTTATCTAAGTAAAGTCACTAATTTATATTTGACCTGCATAAATGCAGGGCTTTTTTTCGATAAAAAGGGAACGTTTCCGGGGATTTCTCAAAACAGAATCAATATTACTCTATATCTATACAGTTCTTTGAAAGAAGAATAGTGTGGGGATAGCGTAGCCCCTTTATCAAAACGTTACCGGAGAACGGGCAAGGGCGGTAAGAATCCGCAAGAAGGACGAAAAGACCAATTGAATTTATATAGTCAGCCACGATGTGTGAGTGTCGTGGCTTTTGTGTTTCTTATTGAGCCTGGTATATTTGCTGGGTTGATTGGTGATATAAACGTTTGATATACAGGTGCTTTAATTATATATAGGGGATTGCTCTTTTTCGTTTGCCCCTTTACATATATTGAAGAGTGTAGGACAGGCTCACTCGCTTGTATCTACCTTATTTCAATACTCATAAGAAACTCTTTATCACATTAAGAGCATCTACTGGCGCAGGTGCTCTATTTTTATTGAACAAAATGGGGGAGGGTTGTTATAAATGATAGGGCTTAATCCACTCCATGAATGGTGGAAGATGAGTAGTTACACAAAATGGTATCACTACTTCTGGTTGACGCCAATAATTGCAGTGTTTCTCGGAATAGCTTGGGTAGTTTTAACAATCGTTGATTCTGTTTTATTTAAGAAATAGGAATGATGCCGAATGATAAGACCAATATCAATTATTGTAGACGCTGCCATGATCTGGTTGGTGTCTTGTTTGTTGTTAAGGAAAGATAAGGGGCGAGGCAGACTTGCAAATTGGAATATTATTAGTGTAAAACAAAAAACATAGGCTAGTAAACAAGCTGTTTTCAACTTTTATTCATAGAATATGATGAATTCTATTTTTAGAGGAGGGAATCATATCTATGGGATGCAACAATAATTTTGGACATTCTCGAGATTGCAATAGATTTTGGGATGATTTAGTATTTTGCGGATGCGGTCGTAGACGCAGAAGAAACGATTTTAACGACTGTCATTGTAGACGTGACTGCGATTGTGATGAGTGTCGTCGCAGACGTAATCATGACCGTGATCGTGATGATCGTCGAGATTGGTAAAGCCTTTTAAAAGAGTGCATATCTTTATAGCACTCTTTTTTATTAAGATTTTTAATACTTAATAATTTGAAAGGCGCAGTCTCAATTGGATTTAGCGTTTAACAAAACAAACGAACGAAAAAGAAAAGTAAGAATCAAATGATTCCTGCTAGGTGGAGATATAAGATGGATAATCCGATAGTGCTAATAAATTCTGGTGAAATGTAAAAATCTGATTTAAATCCGTTTGGTGTTTTGATTTTAAGGTTCATGTCCCGACTCCCTTAGCTCTTTTTTATCTTACATTGCTATATACAAAGCAAAAGGAAGTTCGTAACAAATAAACGAGAAATATTTTTAAATAAAATTTATTTAGCAATCAGCATAAGTAGTGAACTCATGAAAATATAAAAACTTGAACGTGAGGTGACAGGTGAAATGTAGATGGCGAGACAGCGTAGTCCAGACCGTGATAAAGTATTTGGCTTAGTTACATAAAATAGAAGATATGAGTAAGTGAAGAAACGGCATAAAAAGAAGCGTAATTCGTCAAAGGAACATAATGATCCATTACCATCAAGTTAAGAAATTTATTGTTTCCGATTAATAGTAACGTTTTTATGTGATTGTTATTGATTTTAAAAAATAAAAAATCGCCTTATTTAAAGGCGATTCATAATTTATTTATAAGAGATTACATTAATAAACAACAAGATAGCAACGTTAGAAGAGTTAGTTCGAAAATTAATAAATGAGAAATCAGAGCAGCCGTAAGCTGTTTTTATTTTGCACAAAATACGGATTTTGTATGGGATTTCCTGCGATAAATTCACCATGAATAAGGTTGTCTCATATCATGTAAAGATTGCTTTATTAAGATGATAAAAGGATGTGAACGTATTGGAAGATGTTTATGTGAAAATTGATAGTTTAAAAGCAGAACAAAAAGAAATCATGCGAGATATTCGTAATTTAGAAACCCGCACAACAATTAATGAGAAAGACATAGCAACAATTAATAAGCAATTAGAAAAGATTAGCATGAATACAACTTGGATTTTGCGAATTATTATTAGCGCAATCACTATGTCAGTTTTGGGTTTAATATTAAAAGGGATGATTTAAAATATAAAAATAAAAGTACTTATTAAGAGAGGGAGAAGCGTCTCTCTTTTTTTATTATAAATAAGGAGTGAAAAGATGGATCGTATGGATGTATTACTGAAAGCATTTATAGTTTTATTCGGTGGCTTCTGCGGATACTTTTTGGGAGGACGGGATACAACGTTGAAAGTTCTTGTTATTATGGCAGCAATTGACTATATTACCGGTGTATTCGCAGCAGGAATTAATGGAGAGTTAAAAAGTAAAGTTGGTTTTAAAGGCATCGCCAAAAAGGTGGTGCTTTTTCTTTTGGTCGCAGCAGCCACTCAAGATGATTGCAATTATGGGAACAAACAGTGTAATTCGTGAAGCAACGATTTTCTTTTTCATCGGGAATGAATTGCTTTCATTGTTAGTAAATGCTGGTCGTATTGGAATCACTTTACCTTCAGCTCTAACCAATGCGGTTGAAATTTTAGATGGGAAACAAAAACAAGCGGAGAAAAAAGGAGTGGATCAATAATGGGACAAATAAGCAGCAACGCAAAAAGAAAATTGGAATGCTTGGATAGGAAAATTTGAAGGATGGAAAAGGGGGTTACTGCATGAGCATCGTGTCGGTTGAGAAAAAGCGTGAATTTATTGAATGGTTCAAAGAGCATTACAAAATGAAGTGGAGAGAGTGCCTTTGGATTTTGGAATATTTACTGAAAAATGAAGGGGCATTAAAAAGGGTTCATTTTGTAGAACGAGTTAAATTCGATAAACCAATTTCATTGTTTATGTCTACGCAATGCACAAAAACAGTACCATTTAAATTTTATAAAAACAATTTAGTTTCTGATGATCCAGACAAAGCTTTTGATCAGATCCGTTTTAATCAAAAAGAAACAATTTTTATTGAATTAAACTTCGCTGATAAATTCAGATATCCGTTATTCATTGAGGTATTAGAAGGTGAAGTATCTGATGAAACAGATATACCTTTTACTGAAAGATTGGAACTAGCACAGGTAGTTAATGATTTAGAAAAACTCGCCAAAGCACAACTTATCGATCATGCACTAGACACAAGAAACGAAGAATTGTTCCGTAAGTTGATTGCGAATTAAGGGAGAGGTGGAAGAATGGTGGTCCTTTACAAATTCAAACTCACAACTATTTTCGAACATTGGCCAAATGAAGAATTTGTAGTAGCGGAAACGGAAGGAAAAGCAAGATTCCTGTACTGGCAGAAGTTCAGAACAAGATTTCTAACAATGCCAATGGTTGAATTTATGAAGTTTGTAAAGTGCGAGAATGAAGGCGTTTTTGATATCAAGCGCATGTACAGCGCAGAGAAAGCTTTCAAGAAAATGCAGAATTATCGCAACCTGCATTTCGCTTACATGGGTATGCGAGTAAATATAGCTGGCATGTGGGGTACGATCGTCGGAAACTGGAAAACTCATTTGTTCGTTTTGTTCGATGGAGAAATTGAGAAGCACAACTGTCATCCTTTTTGGGAAATTGCTTACTACGATGATGAGGGGAAAGTGGTGCAAAACTACCAAAAAGGAGAGTATGCGGTATAAGTAAAAAAGGACGAGCAGTCGTACCTGCCGTCCTTTATAGGAGAAAAATTATTCTGGATTAGAACTACGAATAACCAGAAAACGCGCTTTAAAACAGTGTTGTCAAAGATGTAATAATCTATGCAACAAAAAGCTTAGTCGGAATTCAAAACACCAAATGGCTTGCATTGGCAACAGGCTCAAAAGTAGTATATGTAAAATGAAAAATTCCATACAAAAAGCAGACAACATTTTCGGTTGTCTGCCAGTTAGTCGAATGAGTTAGCTAATTGTGATAAATTGCATTCCCATTGCGAGAAGAGTGAAGCTGCTAGTTCAAACAGCTTGTTGGTATTATTTTCGATATTTTTAAAAATATACAGTAAGAATTAGAAAAGTGATGAACCAATCTGCCTCTTACTGTAAAAGAAGGAAGTACCAGCCGTGGATTAAGCGGCTTGAAAATAGTATGTATTGATTTTTGAAAAATATTCAAGGGGTGAAGAAACATGGAATGTGCACAAAATACTGTACATAAAATCACTCAGTTAATTAGTGAAGCGAAAGAGAAAAGTTATGAGTAAATATAACAATAAAAAAGTTAAACTAGACGGTCATGTATTTGATAGTAAAGCTGAAGCCGATTATTACTCCGGATTAAAAATACGGCAAGCTGCAGGTGAAATTACCAGCTTTGAATTACAGCCAAGATTCACTTTGCAGCCAGTATTTATAAAGAACGGCAAAAAATATCAAGCAATTACATATAGTGCAGACTTCATGGTCTATTTGCCGAATGGTGATGTGGAAGTCGTAGACATAAAGGGTATGGTTACCGAAACATTCGCGGTGAAAAAGAAGATGTTCGAATACAAGTACCCACATTTACAACTCATCTTGCTAAAACATGTGAAGAAATACGGTGGCTTCATCACGCTAGATGAGTACAACAAGTTAAAACGTGAAGAGAAAAAACTAAAACAAGCAAAATAAAGGGAGCGGATTATATGTCATATATCGAATTCAAGCCAACGTTAAAGAAAGTAAATCTTAAGCCTGATGGGAAAAAAGAAATTGTGTTGGAAGTAACGGATTCATCATTACGCGGTAAGTTGGATGTACTTTCAGAAATGATTGATACGAAGGTATTTATCTCACTGGAATCCATGCAGGTTAATTTCAATGTTACTGTAAATGCGAAAACGAACGAACCACTAACACAGTATGAAGTTGATGATAAAGGTGTTGTGAAAGAAGTAAAGGTATCGTTTGAACAATTAGAAGCTGATTTCGATATTCCAGAAGAGAAAATTCCAACTCGTGAAGAGAAAGAGCAAGCAGATCGTGAAATTGTAGATGCGTTTATCATTAGTGGCCTTGCTCCAGGTTTAGATGATTTACCACATGATTTTGCTTACATCGTGAAACGAAAACTTGAGGGAGAGTCTTATCTGAAGTTAGCGAATGAGCTGAAAATTTCTAACGTGAAGCTAATTGAAATGATCGATGATTACCGCGCTCGTATAGCACCGATGGCAATTAAATGGCACGAATGGAAAGAAAATCAGCCAGATGTAGCAGAACAACCAAAGGCAGAAGAGAAACCGAAGGAAGAAACAGAGACAGAAGAAACGGTTGTAACGGAAGAAGAACAGGTGCAAGAAAAAGAATCGCAATCTTCTGAAGAAAGTAAAGCTGCAGATGAGGATAAACCTTTTGATGAAAAATTAGAAGACTAATAAAAGTAGGTTGGTAGTATGACAAGTTCGTTGTGCTACCTACCTTTCAATCTCATATGGGGTGATGGATTGAGCAAAACGGAGAAACGTCAAATCCGAATCAGGATTTTAAATATACAGGATGAACATTGCAAAGGCTGTAAAACTGTTCCGAAATCAGTTGGAAACAATTATGTGCTAGCACGGTGGTGTTCAGAGAACTGTGGAATCGGTGAAAAACTAAAAACATTAGGTGAAAGCCTACTCGAGGGGAGAACGGAATATATGGCTGAACAAAAAAACTGGGATCAAATTTGTGCGACTGCTGAAAAATTACGTGCTTCTGATGAAAAGAAATGGACTTGGGGGAAAATCGGAGCAGAGTTCGGAGTAACAGAAGGCAATTTATATTATCACGTTGCAAAAAGACGTGAAGCAAATACAGCGCCTGATAAGTGTGTGGGCGCATCAAAGAATCCTCAGAACACAAAACCATCACTACAACCTCAAAACGTTGAGAAAACGATTTATGAACCGTTAGATTTTAAAGTTATAGAAGAGGATTATTTAAAGAAGGTGACGGAATTCGATTCAGGATGGAAAGTACAATTAACTGAATTAATAGATGAAAAAAATACACTTCAAAAAGAATTACGTGAAGTATCGAAACTGTATGAGGACCTCAAAAAAGCAAATGACATACTTGCAAAAGAACATATCGCGGAAACAAAATTACGCTTGGAAGCAGAAGATGCACTAAAGCTCATGCAAGATCAGCTACAATCTCGTGATGAGGATTACAACACAGTACTTAATGAATTTAATGCAATTACGGAAAAGAATCATGAATTAGAGCATGACCTTCGAAAAATGCATATCCAAGTTGGTGCTGCAAATGAAACGGCAGAGATGGAAAGAAAGCATCGTATTGAGCTACAAGGTAAAACACAAGCGCTTGGTATGGCGCTCAAAGTAGTTTTATAGGTGAGCGATATGAAACTGACAAAAGAAGAACGAAAAGAGCTCACATACCAAATTGGTGACATTATCGAACAGAAATGCAGACGTTGTTATTACAATCGCACATCAAACGAATGCTTCAGTATTAATGAGTGTAAAGCATGCCCGACTGGTGATGAGTTACGCCAGTTGGGTAGATATTTTGATACACAGCCTAAAAAGAATGGTGGACCTAGAAAGAGAATTCCAGTTGGATTAACACCTGAAATCGTAAGGGATTTGAATAAGCAGGGAATTCCGGATACGGAAATCAGCATTATGTATGAACGTAACTTTACTTATGTTGGAAAGCTCAAGAAGAAGTGGGAAAGTGAAGGGAAATGGAAAGGTCCAACTGATATGAGAGAAATCAAAAAAGGCTAGGATTTCTCCTAGCAATCAAGCATAAGTCGTATGGAAAGGACGTATTGTGCAAACTGGGTATTTTCAAGTTCATTATATAACGATTATCGGGTAGATAGGTTGAATTGTAGCAATCTTTACGCAGGTTTTACATGATATTAAAAATTTTGATAAAGACCAAATTTGAATTTTATTAAAAAGAAGAAACGGAGGAATATGCAAAAGACTTTGAAAGGTCCATAAAAAAAGAATTCAGTAAAACACTGAATTCTTCTACATGTATTTTTATTTGTTAATCCATTTAGAAATAATAGGATAATGAAAGTCTTTTTCTTGTAGTACATATAAAATTCCTTTTATAGGTCCGAAAATCAATAAAAGAAACAGTATTAGATATAAAGGAGCTACCCCGAAAATAATCAATGCGTTATTTGAAGCCAAGTCTAAATTAGACAAAGATAGTATTAAGATTCTTGTTATGAAAAGATTCCAAATGACTGTAATTATCCAAATGAATAGTTGGTAAAAAACAGCTTCAAGGATATTTTTTCGAATGTTTTCTGATTTGAATATAAAATAAAAAACCAATGGTATATAAAAAATTGTGACACTAAAGAAAATAAGAATAAAAAAAGATAATAATGTAAGAAAATGCATAATTAATTTTATGTTCTTTTCTTGAGTTAGGATCATTAAGGTTCTCCTATATTTATGAGATTTATTGTGCCTATTAAAATATGTACTGTTGATAATTATAACATGAAAATGGATTGTAATAGAATACTGCATAAAAAAGAACAAGTAATAAATTAAACAAAAGCGTTATTTGAATAGAAAATGGCAGGTAATTGACTAAGTTACCTGCCGTGATCCAAAACAGTACGGAGGAACAAGCTCCGTTTTGAAAGAGTGTAGTCATGGGAAGTTGACTTACAGATAGTATGTGTAATGTAAAAAAATTATTTGTAAAGGAGAACGAAAAAAGAGTACATATCAAATATGTACTCTTGAAAAAAGGAAGTGTATATAAGTGATGAAACACTATACTACAACATATGCTTGTCTCATTTAAAAGTGCAAGGAATAAAACAAAATAGTTATTGTATAATGACAAAAATTAAAGAACCTGTTAGCTATAACAGGTTCTGTGTACAAGGAGTTCAAGGAATACAAGGAAACTGGTCTAGAGAAACCTGTGTATTCTTTGGCTTAATAGTAATGTATTCAAAGCAAACATAAAAATGAATAAAAGTTAAATAGAAGCCTTATTTAATAAAATAATCGCGTACAAAAAATGTACACGATTATATAGAAACTATGTCTTGCGTGCTCATTGCATTGTATGTCTATTGTATGTAAAACGTGATACATTGCAATACATTAAAAGAGCACTTTTAGAAGTGCTCTCTGACCAAAACTAATAATGAAAAGGAATACCCAAGATATTATATGTATATTTTTTAGATAGGTGTAATTTTAAAACAAAATCTTTCTATTACACAACAAAGCAGCTAGTTAACAAAACTAACTGCTCGTTGTACAAAAGAAACGCTGCGCTTACAGAAATAGTTTGTAACTTTAAGTTACAAAAATAGTATGAACGTGGTTAAAAAAGTTATTCAGAAATGAAAGAAAACAAAATAAAAAAGAGCACCATGCATCAGTGCTCTTTAAGATAGGAGGTAACACTTTGAGCTGGATGTTTAGGTTAAAAATATATGACGTAGAAAAGAAATAAGACCTAAAATTTCTTTTCAACTCCATACAAAAGAGCAGCTAGCAAAAGCTAACTGCTCGCCCAAGGAAAACAGAGAAAGGATAACCATGTATCTATAGTATTTACGGAATATTGAGTTTTATTCGGACAAGTCAAAGGAAAGAACTGTATATTATTGCTTTTCGGACAAGTCTCTTATAGTGACAGTTACTGGCTTCATGTGTAAGAACTACACGTGTATCTTGAAAATAATGATTATTTATCCAAATGTAAATTTACAATTAGAGTAGAATCGCATCAATGCGCTCGCAGTTAACTACAGTGATATCTCCATTTTCACCTATAAATGTAGCAAGGCATGATTTATTATGGAATCCTACAAACATAGAAGCTTTTAATACTGTGCCGTTAACTAAAAGTTGTTTTATTTTTTTTCCTAAGTAAAATGTTTCTAAAAGATAGCAAATATCTTTAGAACTCTCTTTGGGGGTTGAGATAAAAGAAGGTCGGTTATTTGGAAGAGATGTTAGATTAGGATTGAATACTTTGGGGATAATAGCATAGTTTATGAAAACTGACATTTTTTTGACTCCTCTTTTTTGTAGTTTATATTGAAATATGCTTATGGAATTGTGAGGTAGGGCTTTTTTCAAAGCCCCATCTTTACTCTACTCAGCTTCAATTCTAAGTGCTTGAATATCACGACAGTCCAAAATAATAATAGAGCCAGGTTCTGTTGTGTTATCCACAAATGTTACACAAAAATTATCTGGATTAAAGTTAGTAAAAATAAGATCCTCTAGTGTTGTTCCTGTAAGGAAAACATCTACTTCTGTACCTAACTGTAATCTTTCTAATTGTTCGCAAACACATTTTGTATGCTCAGCCATATAAAAAACCTCCTTTCCTCGGTTTACTATTAATATATGTATAAATTAAATAGAACGATTGGAGTAATAGCTTAATAATACTAATTATTTTGCTAGTTAATATGTTTATAAAATAATCCTTTTAATAGAAAGTGAAGTTAGGAAAATGGAAGATACCGTAAAGCTTTTAGGTGATGACGGAATGTTAGGAATGGAGTTCAAGAAAAGAAAGATTCGTGTTTATAACACAGAAGGCGATGTGATGGAATTACTTTCTACGAGAGTGTAGACTCAAGAAGTCATCGATTTTCTAGAAGAATGCAAAAAGAAAATGAAGTAAAAGTTCATTAGAGTAGATCGAACGGAGGGAAACCGTATCGTATAAATCAAAAGGAATTCCAGATAAGGAAATCAGTATTATGTATAATCGTAGCTTTACCTATGTTGGAAAGCTCAAGAAGAAGTGGAAAAGTGAAGGGAAATGGACAGGACCTACTAATTTGAGAGAAATCAAAGGGGGTGGAGCGAATGCCTGAATTAGTTGATGTAAAAGCCATGTCGGATATCGGATTTGCTTAGTAACAAAAAAGCCTCTCCAATCAGATTTGAAGAGACTTTTCTTTCACATATCATAGCAATTTAGCTCTTGTTAAACTAGGATTTAAGTTCATTCTAAGATGTTTATGGCGTACCGATAGTTACTGCCAGCAATGCAGCAATTCTATCTAAAGCTTCCTGTACTGTAGTAGGAGGAAGAGGAGCCCAGTTTGCTGGATTAATAGGTGTATAGGCTAAATCGAAAGCATCATCAACTCTAATTAAAGATGTACTTGTTCCTATAAGATTTATTCGGGAACGAATAGGTAATGAATCAACTGTCGCTCTGACTCTTGTAATAACGTTATTATCGCCGTTGACAAATAAATTCCCTGAATTAGGGCTGGGATTGAGGATGTTTTCTGTAATAGCAAAACTGGTTAAATTTAAGGGGTCAATTGGAATGTGACCAGGTAGCACATTAATAATGACATTACCATTTATTCCTCCACCAACTAAGTTGACTTGGGTATCTGTGGTTGCTTGCGAATTAATAGTAATATTGCCACTAGAAACGAACGAAGCAAACATTGCCATGTTAATTCCATTTTGAGTATAACCAGCGGATAACATTGAATCACGGATATTCACTTGATTC
>NZ_NJGF01000067.1:0-12754 GCF_002209985.1 Bacillus sp. K2I17 | reverse complement strand
AATACGCTTTATTTTGATAAGCATTAATAGAAACATTCGCCTTAATAGGTGTTCCCATTTTTGTTTCTTTAAACTTATTTAAAACCTCTAAATCATCACACTTGATAACAACTGTTTTTTCATTATCAGTACTCTCCGGCTGATAAACATCCAATTGTACAAATGATTTTTCAACACCATTAAAATTAGATTTTTTAATACTTGAACTCAAGTATTGTCCTTCAATAATTGCCTTTGGCATAAAATTACACTCCTTTAAAATTTTATGAAAAAATAGAACGTAAAATCGAACACTCATTCTGGGAGAAGATTTTACGTTCTGATTATAGCAAAAAAAGGGAACAGAAAACAAGATATTTCCAAAAAAAAATTAAATTTTATTATTTTTCTTCAAATGTTCTACAATAGCATCCTCTACAAACTGCGATGAATTCTCTTCTTTCTTAACCAAATCAATATATTTTTGTTTTATAGCAATTCCAGTTATTTTTACTTTTTTCTCACTAGGATCAATCCGTTTTCTTCCCATTATTAACACCTCTACAAAATTTTACCTGTATATCCTACATTTACACATTGACATTTTAACATTAACTATAGTTAACGTTTTCATGCACATATCCATAATAAACAAAAAATGAGAGCCTAGGCTCTCATTCATAACGATTTTTCTTCATAAAATCATACATAGCTAACTCTAATAATTGATTTTTTGATATCCCCTTTTTTTCAAACTTCTCAGCAAATCGCTCAAAATCCAAATACAAATCAGAATCAACTGATATAGATTTCTTTACTTTATCACCTTCATAAGGAAGATACGCCAATTCTATAAACAAATTAATACGAGAACTCTTATATACTTTAGCCAATTTTTTTAAACTTTCTATTTCATCACTTGTTAAAACCTGTTCTTCTAACATACTTTTTTCTTTTAAACCATCATCCTTTTTTACTTCTTCTTTTTTTCCTCTATTAGTCTGCAATTGTTCAGACTTTTTTACACCTTTCCTTTTAATTACTTCGGACATTAACATATTATCTATCTTATTTTTTTCTGATTCTTCTCCGGAATACTCATAATACTTCAATGAATTACTGTAAATATAACCTAAAGATTTAATTTTTTTACCTAAAGTACTTTTACTAGTACCTAAACTCTCTGCAATATCTTCTATCTTTTCCTTGTTTTTAACCGCATTAATAACATCAATAACTTTCAATTTCACTCCCCCAATCAAACAATTCTCTTACATCAATAATATCATCCAATCAATATAATCACATTAAAATCATATTAATTTCAGAAGTATTTCCGATTAAAATCAGAAATACAAAAGAAAAAAGTCATATTGTTATATGACTTTCGAAAATAGACGATATTATTCTTTAACTGTATAATACAAGTACATTCTTTAATAATCATTTTTTTGTCTGGAGAATCTCTTTGGTAACGCCATTACTAAAGTGATTCTTTTTCTTTTATCTTCTTCAAACGTTCCGACATAAGTAATTGAATACCCACAGCTTCAACTTTCTTCTGATCCACTCTCGTTTCACCCCAATGAATCAACTTTTTATAAAATTCTTCAACACCTTCTTCATGTTTTAAAGCTCTCAAATATAAAACGGATGATATTTGTTCATAAAACCACTTATCAAACTTATCTTTTTCATTTTGACTCATAGATTCAAAATAATAATCAACATCTCCATCTAATAATTTTTCCCACAATACATTAGGATTGACATCATCTAACGATTTTTTCTTTTTACGAGAACCTAATTTTACTTTTTCTACCGTACTATCTAAAAAATCAGCCCAAAACTTAGCCGAATCACGATTTTTCATATGCTTCGCACCAGTAGTTTTTTTAAAATCAACATATGTAAGAAAAACTGAATAACAAAACTTCTCAAATTTAGGCTTGTCCAAAACAATAACATTCTTTACAAAATTCGTGGCCGCATCATCAACAAGTTGTAATTCACAACGAGTCCAATGCAATAAATCATTAGCATTCATTTGAGCCTTTTTATCATAAAAACGAAATTGTGTACCTGAACGAGAACCCAAATACCACGTTTCACCATCAGGAACATATTGCAATTTATCTTCTTCTTCTTCACCAACTAATTTAAATTTTTTAATTTGATGACCACCTCTAAATCTAGTAGTTAGATTACCATCTTTAATATATCTAGCAATCTTTTTAATCGATACACTACCACTCGTATCATCTTTAGCAACATCAACACGTGAAAAATGAAATTCTTTAGAAATAGAAGACAAAAATTTTAACAATCTAATATCACTTGTCCCATAATCAGAACGAAGCATTTTCAACATAGATCCAGTAAGTATTAAATGAATACCCATATTAGAAGGTGCATCAAATAATAACTGGAAAGTATTTTGACCTAAAAATTTATACGATTTTTTATACCCATGTAGACCTTCATCAAAATGTTCAAATAAGAAATCATCAATACCGAAAAAACTAGAAATTTTATTAATAATTTTCCTCGCATTTTCTTGTGAATTCTGTACAGATTTAAAAGTGACTTGAACCCAGTCTAGGCAAGGGATAGTGTAGATATCGAAACAGCCGGGAACCCCCGTGTTACTAGACGGGGGTTCCACAGTTCGTAACTGGAAATCTTCCTTCGAATTAGACACAAAAAACACCTACTAACCCCAAAATATTTAATTTATTTTTTCAACTTGATAACTTAAAAGAACAATATCACTACTTACATGAAAATAACGAGGAATAATATCAAATCTTTCTTTACTAGCATCCATATGAAGCTCACCTATACATTTCCAAGAATCGGTATAAGAATCACCATCCCAACCATTCAACGCAAATACTTCATCACTAATTTTTACTAATTTAATATTTTTATCTTCACACCATCTACCAACTTCTTCAAAACCACAATTCTTCATATTATCAATCTCCTATCAAAATAAATAGTTTTATAAAAAGTGGGACTCTATACCTTATTAATATTAACTAGTTAAGAAAGAACCTCTTATAACTCTCCTAATTTCTCATAATAACGTTTCTTTTCATTAACCAATGAAAGAAGAAAACTTGTACGATTTAACGATTTAAAAACCAAATCATGCTCTTTAGCAATAGTCATGCGCTTATCATTCTCAATATCTACTAACTCATCTATTAATTCGATCTCTTTATCAGAAAAACGAAAACCTCTAATTTTCTTTTCTTCTTTTACAACAGTCATACAAATCAACCTCCGTTTACTTAACTTATGTAAACATAATATCATTTTGTATATACAAAAACAACCCCTTGTTATTATTTTTTTAAGATAAATAAAAACAAAGGGTTGTAAATCTATTATTTGATTTTTTCTTTTCTACTATTCATCACTAATCTATCTAAAAACGGTCTAATAACACCAAAACAAAAATACATCATAACCACAGATAACAAAGTAACTAAAAACATATTAAAATTACTCAAATTTGTTTTTGGTAAATTTATCACCATAAAATAAATAACAAAAGCTACGCAACATATATCAACAATTAATTCCCATAATTTTCTGCCACTATATTTAAATTCAGCAAACACAATATCACTTATCCTTTCTACGTTTATAGAACAAAAACAACATCAAAAGAACAAAGCCTACAGAGGCTATAAGAAGCCCATATTCAGGCTTTCTTATCACATAAGGTAAAAACTTAGACTTCATAAAAAACTCTTCATTCGAAGGAATATAATTACTCATTCCGATACAGCTTCCTTTGATATAGTTTCTTTTATCGCTTTATAAAAACAATACAATGATATACACCAAAAACCATAAATAATCACATTATCCATCTAGATTCACTCTCTTAAACTTAGAAATTTTATAAGCACTAACAAATAACATAATCCGATTTAATAACAAATAAACAGTAATTGGATAAAGAAGTAACACTACAATTTCAAATAAGATCAACTTCTTCAATCCCTTCCGGCATCACTACTACTTGTAATAGATGAAAACATTGCAACATCCATCGAATTCTTACTACCAGAAGAACCTGTATAAGTTGATTTACCAACAACCATTCGTTTCATTAATACCAAAGTAATTAAAAATATAAACAAAATACCCAAAATCAATAAAGGTAATCGAAACACACTAAATAAAGCACTAGTAATTATCATTTAAATCCCCCTAAATCGCTTTATACGACATGTAAACAAGACAAATCATCATAGTACCTATAAACGATTCCATGACAATCGAAACTAAAAGCACAGGCTTAAAACTAACAAAAATAATTTCTCTAAACTTATTTGTAACTCTTTTAATTAAATAAACTACAGAAAACACACACATAACAAAATAAAATGTCATCATATAATCACCCTAATTCTAATTAGTTAGAAGCTTTACGATTCATGAAAAATAAAATTGCACAACCTATAACAATACCTGCAATCGCCATAATCTTCTCACCTCGCTTATTTTTTAAATGAAGCCATGAATCACACAACGATCATCACGGCAAGTAAACTTGTTTAAACTTATAAATAACATAAAATGATAGTGGAATACCTAAGTACCACGCTAAGAATGGCCATAGTTGCCAAAACTGATTCCCGACACCATCAGATACATCTTGAAGATTATATTTACTCTCAACTAGAGGAATTGTATTAATATCAGGTGTACCAAAAACAGGTGAACTCAATTCACTCGCATTTCCCGAACGGTCAACCGCTTGAACTTGTACTTTATACTTTCTATCATTCTCTAAATTTTTAATCGTAAAATTAGTAGACAAAATCAAATTACTATTAATCTTTTTACCGTCTAAATAGACGTTATATCCTGCTAAATCTTTATCAGATACTTTGTCCCAAGAAGCGATTAAAGCACCGTTAGAAGGCTTAGCAAACACATTAGCCGGAACATGTGGCGGCTCTTCATCATTCTCTTCTAAAGTCTTTACAGACAAATTAACAGATGATGAATCATTTTTATCCTTATCTACTGCAACTACACCAAAATTATATTCCGTTAATGGTTCAAGATTTTTCACTGTAAATTCTTCTTCTAAACCAATTTCAGCTATTCTTTTTCCATCTTGAAAAATTTTAAAACCTGCTAAATCCTCATCTTTAGGCTTTTTCCAAACCAATTTTACAGTTTTATCAGACGCTTCAGCCGTAAAGGATGAAACTGGACCAGGAGGAATTGTCTTAGGATCAACTTGAGTTCTAAAAGTTTTCGTGACTCCATCCGTTTCAAATCCATTAGAATCTAATGATGTAAATTTAAAAACATAAGGTGTATCAGCCTTCAAACCATCAACAACATAAGAATTCAAAGATTTATCAACAGTAGTTAAATATCTATTATCCTGATAAATTTTCACACCTGCAAACTTAGATGAATCTGTATTCTCCCAAGAAAAAGAAATCTTATTCACCTCTGAATGCCCTTCTAAATTCGTTATATTCGTAACCTTATCACTCGTCCCATAGACCTTAAATTCATAGACACGCAATGCATTTACATATCTATATTGATAAGAAACATATCGGACATTATCCACTTTTTCTGTAAAATCAAATTTTCTATATTCTTTTATGATTCTACGATTAGAATCATAAAATATAATTTTTAAACTAGCCGAATTATAAGAGTTAGTTCCCCTTGTTTCATTAGTTGTGTATCTATCAATCGTATAGACATCGCCCAAATCAAACATAATAGGTTCATCTGTAAAAACACTATCCCACGTACTAGCATTACCATCACTCATATTTTTAAATTCTTTACCTGTATTTTCAATTACACCTGTTTTACCTTCTAACAAATCAACAACCGCTGCACTCGTAAAAGTAGGTAAAACAGATAAACACATGATCATCATTAACGAAAACATCATAAAACACTTCTTAATTTGCAACTATTACACCTCTACCTCCATTTAGCTAAATATTTAACAAGGAACCAAGTAGTATTTTTCAAAACGCTACACTGAAAAATCTCCACTTTCTTCACTTCGTTACGTCCTTGTAAAACATTTTTAGGCGCTTTTGGGCTTATTGCCAAGCCGAATATACCCAAAAGTAGGATTTACGCTAATCGGCTTGTTCTAGCAATTATAAGCGCCTAATCGCTTTCCTAACGTCCATATTCCTGACCCTACTTCTTAACAATCACGTTTTCTTTTAAAGCCAGCCTTCCAACCCCAAAAGTAAGGGGAAAGATTAAAATCAATTCATATCCTTGCTTAATTCTTCACTTAAATTTTTCAGCTGATATTCAAATCTATCTAATTCTAGTTTTTCTTGTTCTGTGAACTCATATTTCTTATCTAACCTTCTAATTTGACTCATACATGATTCAAACGCCTGTAGAGTACCTTCTACTTGTCTCTTCACTCTTTTACTACCAATCACAACATTCACCCCTCAACGCATACTATCCAAATGCAAACGAACCACTGTTAAACTATCAATCACCTTGTAATAATCCCTTGGATCTATACCCAAATGTTTTAATTTCTCCTTCAAACTATCAATTTCAGCACACATATTTTTTATTGATTGCTCCACAATAAAACTATTTTTCATGTTTCAATCATCCCCTTAACATTAAACGCTCATGCCCACCCGCTAGGGCGTGTGTGCATTTCGTGCTAACGCATATGTTATATCGCTTTTTTTGAATCTCTCAACCTTTGTAATTTTAATTTTGTCGTATAATACTCATCATTTATTTCCCTTAATTGACTCAATAAAGATTCATATTCATTTTTATTTGCCGGATATTCAATAGGAACAACCATAGAATGTGTTTCAAATACATCGCCAGCTAACTTAAAAGCGTGTTTTTTCTTCATCTTTTTTGTTTTCAACAATATTCCTGATTGATTATCTACTATTGGATAATAAAAATATTCTTTATCCTTTCTAACAGGTACAAAAACAGACGTTACATCCCTAAAACGACTATCAACATTACTAAATATAGGAGTCGTTAACATCAACGTACAACGCATTTTCCGTAAATAGAAAGCCATATGCGACCAATATTTCGCCGCATTAGAAAGAGAATTTCGGCTATCTATATCTGTATGACATTCATCTAGTAATAAAACGCTCGATGGTTCTTTAGCAATATTTAAAAAATCATTAAACGATTTAAAAGGTTTAGCACCTTTCACACCAAAATTGGAATACAATGTACAACCAGTTTTTTGTTGATACATTACAGCTTCAAGAACCATTCCTAAAGTTTTACCGTTTCCCATTAAACCTGTATACGTCCAAACATACACTATCTGTTCACATCCCTTTGTATTCTTTGTTGTTCTCTCATATGTTTACTCATCTCCGGCATTACACCATTAGCACTAGCAACTTGCGCTTTGATTAAACCAGATAATTTAGCATTACCTTTAATACGATCAGCAAGCGTAATTTTGTTAATTAATTCGAAGAATCTTTGGAATGGTGTAACTTTTGGTTTCATATCAACCATAAATTTCGCAATATCTCCAACACCCATTTCTTGCATTAAAAACATCGCTTGTACTTGTTCGTTTTTAAGTGGTACACCATTCTGTTGCATAAAATGCAACAACTCAAGCATTTCATTATTTTCAACTTCTTCATCTTCTTCTTCATAGAAATCAGACACCATAACCTCTTGAACTGGAGTATGATCCGCTTGATAAAGCATGTCAGCAATTTGCTCTTTTGTTAAATTAGGAAATTCCTCTTTACATAACTGTTGGTCTATCGTTTCCAAAAACATATCCCTCTCTTTCTAAAATATCTCTTATTTTTGCACCTACAATACGATCGTTTTTATTAGAACTAGCTAACATTTCCTTAGAAACCTTAGCAAAATGAAAATAATTACTCGATTTACTAAAATCCCACAAATTAATAGTTTTAAACATACAATCACCTCAACTATTTAAGTAATAAAGTAAGAACTACAATGGCCCAAGGAATCATTTCTTTAAAATCAAAAGATTTTTCCGTATCATATTTAAAAATATTTTTGATCGTAGTTGCACGTCTCAACGTTTTTAAATTCTCAGCTTCTACTTTGCTAGGAATATCAACATTAAACACATACGCTATACCTCCCTCAGTTTCGTTATAATAGCGTTTTGCATCATCCGTTTTATAAATGGCTGTCTCCGTCTCTACTACATCACTATCAGCACATTTAACACGTTCTACATACATAACATCATCACGAATAACAAATGCTTTATGATTACTAAAAGGTTGACCTTTTTTCTTAAACATCATCTATACCTCACTTACTTACTCATTCTTCTATATATTAAAAATGTTGGAAGTACTAGGAACAAAAACAGACCTAATCCTACTGATCCACCGATTGTAAAAAACACACTAAATACGTTAGTATTCATTTACTTCACACCTTTTCCAAAACACTTCATACATTGAGCTTTTTCACCAGTATCACAAATCGAATAATTATAAATAGATTTAAACTTAACATCAGGAACAGTTATAAAAACAAAACCTCTACCCTTACACTCTTTACACTTTTTACGTGTCATATAAATTCACTCTCCTGTAACCTTGTTATATATAAATAAAGCAACTAAACCAGTAACAAAACCACCAAAAATAGCAATACCAGGACTCACATTAAACATTTCCATTTTATCTACTCCTTATCAAAAAAATTAACAAGAAAAGCGTAAATAATAAAACATACCGGAATACCAACAACCAATATATGAAACCATAAATCTTCAAGACTTAAATTAGATATATCCATTTAACTACCACCATTTCACGAACACTTTAAATTCGATCACACCATGTTTAAACGCCATTACAACAAACAAAATTCCGTAAGTGGCTGCTAATACACAAGCGGTACTTACAAATATGACCCAACCGTTTCCAAGCATCGCAAACGCCTTAAAAAACGAATTTGGATTAATTGGATGTGATGCTGGTACAGTTAGCTTCATAATTGCGTTAAACATTTGATTTAACCAACCAAAAATCGGACTAAAAATAGTATCAATAACAAACTTCATAACACACCTATTTCCTTCTCTCAGGGAAATTAAACCCCATGCTACCGCCATATAAGGAGAACACTTTCATACCGAAGAACAACCATAAAAAGGCTGTAGCAACCATTGGAACTGTAGTCATTATCCCTGTAGGCATTAATTTATCAATGACGACTTGAAAACCATTTTGGGCTTCATGTGGCAAATACACCTTACCGCTAGGCGTAACTCCAATCCACATAAGCAAAGTTTTTATAACACTTGTAGCCGTAGCCCAAAAGAACTGGAATAAAGCCGTAAATATCTTTACGATCAATACAACAACTTTGAACAGACAAGCAAAAAAGTAAAAAATACATTCTAAAAACTCTAATAAATATCCTAATGGCTTTGCTAAAAACTCCATCGTCGCTTTAAATCCACTTACAAGACCATTACCGACTTTACTTAAACCATTTAAAATAGCATCAGTCATAACTTAGTAACTCCAAGTTATAATGTCTTTAAACTTAATACAGATAGCAAACGTCAACATTACAACAAAACATACATATATAGTTGTATCGGAATAATCCAAACACAACTTTAAAACATTGAAAATATCATTAATCGTTAACATTCAAACACTCCTTACTTTAGAACAGGATCTCTTGTAAGAAACGGATCTCTACTCATAACAGGATCTCTTCCTACAGGTTGCTCTCTTTCTGGAACTCCATCTTTACCTGAAGGTCTATCTCTATCAGGCGTCTTATCTCTACTTGATGGCCCATCTCTATCAGGTGTCTTATCTCTAGAAGGTGTTCCATCTCTATCAGGTGTTTTATCCTTACCTGATGGCTTATCCTTCTCTGTAGGCTTATCTCTATCAGGTGTCTTATCTTTCTCAGATGGTTTATCCTTACTAGATGGCTTGTCCTTCTCAGTAGGCTTATCCCTATCAGGTGTCTTATCCTTCTCAGACGGTTTATCTTTATCAGGAGTTTTATCCTTCTCTGTAGGCTTGTCCTTTTCCGTAGGCTTATCCTTCTCAGATTTATCTTCCTGTTTCATTTCATTGCCATTATCATCTTTCCAAGGCTTTGGATCAGGTGCATCAGGTAAAGCATCTGTCGGAACTTTTTCTTCTTTTCCTTCTTTAAAATATTCATTCTTATCTTCAAACTTTTGATTTTCATCTTGTGGTCTAATTAAATCCGGCTTTTTCAATTCATCTATTACAACCTCTGTTGTGGGTTTCATTTCATCTAAAATTTCACGTAACGTATCGTTTATAGTATCAACGGCATCCTTAATCCCTTTTGTATTATCAGCAATATCTTTTGTGTTTTTTGCTATTTCTTTATTAGAATCAGCAATATCTTTCGTATTATTTGCTGTATTCTTACTAGAAGTTTCAATATTTTTCAAAGCATTGTTTATATCTTCTAAAGCTTTATCTAACTTCTCATTACTACCGTTATTACCTGTATTACCATCTCCACCATTGTTATTATCATCTTTTGGCTCTTCTACATCTCCAGAACCATGTGGTTTATCAGGTACTCTTTCATTTGTACAAATCCCATCATGTTTATTGTCATAATCCGCATAATCATTTGGATCAAAGTTTTCCGTTGGTAGTTCATAGTACTTAGCCATATCTCCCGTATATGGTGTAGTACCTTCACCTACGCCATCTTTTGATAATCCTGTTAATTTAAAACGTACATAACCTTTAACTTTCCCGTTGTAGAAAATGTAAAATGCATATGTACCATTTGCATCCCAATTAATCTCAAACTCATTTTTTTCTTGACCAGGTCTTGTCCATTTTTTCTTTCCGACATTAAACGAACAATCACTAACAAGCATCAGTTCTGATAACTGGAATTTAACTATTTTATCTGCATCAATAACTTTTAAAACAAGGCTATATTTACCACCTATAAGTCCTTTATTTTCAATTTGGACGCCTTTACTACCCAAGAGAGTAAAACTAGGACCATCAGCATATACACGAGGTATAGAGGTCACTACAAAAACTAAAAACGAAAAAAGTATAATTGCTATTTTCTTGATCATGATTCTCTAAAATCTCTTTTATAAAGTTTCTTCTTATCATGTTTATATTTATCAAACATATCTCTTGTACCTATATAAATTAACGAACAGAAAAAAACAGTCACAGAAATCAAAATAATAATTACGCAAATACCGGCAACATTAAGTGCAACATTAGTCAAATCCATTCAAATCACTCCAAATCTCATAAAAATATAATTGCTATTTTTTTAAACATATATTCCCTTGCCTTTTTTCTTCTTTAATACCTTTAAGCTCTATCAAAAGTGTTATAAAACCTAAATAACATCCAAACATTCCAAGAAAAAGTATTGTTATAGAAAACATAAAAATTATAAAATTCAATTCAATTCAAATCCTTTCTCCAAATCAATAGCATACAAATAGTAATGAAAGTAAGGTGAACAAAATTCACTACTGCATTAGAGAAAACTATACGAATATAATCTAAAAATATATCCATAAAACAAACACTCCAAATCTAATAAAAAAGGAAAGGGAAAAATACTCCCTTCCCCTGTTTTTATATAGGAAATCTCTTCTACTATTAAACTAAGCGCATTGTATTAAGCGAAAATACTTTTTAGGTTTCGGATTACATAGAAGCTTAATGGAATACCAATAGCAAACGCCGCCGCTAACCATTCTGAACTAATCCAGTTACCCGTAGATGTAGCAACATCTGCTAAATCGTATTTTAAATTTACTGCCGGTATTCCTTCCGCTAACACCATTTGTCCTTCATTCACTATTATTTCCTCCTAGATCAATCATCTGCATATTGATTTTTATATTTTCTCATTACAAAGAATGCAAAAGCACATCCTAAAAGCACAATTACATAAGGTTTAAAGGTATACCAAGCATATCCAAACTCTCTAAACAGAGTACCCATATGTGATTGTTCTACAGTAAAACTTGATTTAGGCATCTTATCACTAAAACGATCAAATAAGCCCATTACCTTACAACTCCTAAAATTTTACCAAGCGTGAACGCTGCAAAACTTGCACCAATCCATAGGTACAAAACTGCATCCGCACTAGCAAAAGTATTATAGGCGTAACGAATAACTTGATTAATTGGTAAATCAAAACTCACAAAGTTATTCCCCCCATCTTTTATATAGATAAAGCAACACTATAAGGAGGGCTATAAAACTAGTAATACCAGTAAGGTATTTTACAAAACTAGAATTACTAAACAGCCATACTACTGCATGTGAAAAGATTGAATCATTCATATCTTTAGCAACTCCTTACCAAAGCGTATAAATGCACAACCTAAAACTAAGATCACTATAGGAAGTCCCAGATACGAATACATTGAGAATAACTCAATCATCTGACAACCTCCCATATCCATTTCATTACGTACAAAACAATAATAGTCAATAGTAGAAAAGATATTGCCATCTCGCCATAAGAAAAGCTTTTAAACACCTGAAAGGTGCCTTCTGTCGTTTCTACAACATAATTTTGAAATATTTCATTCAAAGATTCTTTAACATTCATTTTTTTGTCTTTATATAACGTTATTACGCTATATCAATCAATTTAAAATACGCTTTATTTTGATAAGCATTAATAGAAACATTCGCCTTAATAGGTGTTCCCATTTTTGTTT
>NZ_NJGF01000066.1:0-13146 GCF_002209985.1 Bacillus sp. K2I17 | reverse complement strand
TTTTTTCTTTGTCTCACCAAATGGGGGCAGACCACCTATGATTCTACAGAAAGAATAGCGTTTTTTCATTTTAAGGAAATTTAGTTTTGTTATCTTTCCTTAACAACAAACAAGACGCCATCCAGATCACGGCAGCGCCTACAATAATTGCTATTGGTTTAATCATTAACAAATATATCTGGCCCCTTCTTCAACGCGTACGAGAAACCCGAAATAAATACAACACTAAATATAATAATAGAAGACCACATATTAAAATGATATTCTTTACCTGCAACTAAATTATATATGTTATGGACCAAGAAATTAGCACCTATAATAATTCCACCTAACATTGAACTAATTAAAATGCTCATTAAATAAAACTTGAACTTCTGGAACATTTCCCTTCTACCCCTTTTCTAAAATAAATTTTATTTAGGTTATACCAGAAAATTGTACCATTTATTTTCCATATATTATCAAAACCATGTTTTAATTAAGGTTATTTTAAGGAAGGCATTATCTATTCAAATGTCCATTTCGGGGTTCCACCAATATGCCCATCAAGCTAATGAAACTAGTTGCCCCAAAACAAAAAATGTATATTTTCACCTGGAGATGCCAATTTTCTCGTTTTGGGGGTACTATAAAATTTTAGGTTGATAGCCATGTGGTGGTACCCCATTTATTATTTCCAAATCCATTTAGAATGTTCAATAAATGGGAGCAGATTATGTTGATATTCCGTATAAATAATATCATTACATTAATTTTCTTTCGGAAGTACAATTCCTTTGTACAATTGAACTGTAATCAAATAGTAAATCGAGTAAATCACTACGAAAATAATAATTGGTAGCCAAATACGAAAGTACGGATCAGCCAAAAGAACGCTGAACATGTTCATACCAACTAATACGTGAACAATACCCACAATTGCTGGGACTAAAAATATAAAGAATAACTCCTTATAAATCGATTTTATTAATAACTCCCGGCGAACACCGATTTTACGAAGCATTTGATAACGTGTACTATCTTTGGATGCACCGGATAGAATTTTAAACATTAAGCAGCTTGCCATCATTGCTAAAAATGCAACTCCAACGAAAAAACCCATAAACATTAGTCCGCTGGCAAAATCATGACTCACAATATACGCTTGATACTTACTATCCAATTCTTCCGCCTTTACATTTTTATATTTTGATAGCTGTAATTTATCAAGTTTTTTCCATTCTTTTATGTATGATCCAAAATCATCTGTTTTCCCCATAAAAACAGTACTTTCTTTACCCTTCAACCCATCGTATATGTTTTGATCTACAATTTTCATTTCATAATCAGGATATAAATAATTTGGCTGGATCGTTCTGAAAGCCTGGATCCATTGTTTTGTGTCGGTCTCTCCTTTAACCCTTTTTATTGAAAATGCACCAATGGGTAATCCCTCTGAAACTTTTTCTATTTTCATACCTTGCAAGAAAGGGCGATTTTTTTCTAAATCTTCTTTAAGATAATAAACATACCTATCATCAACTTTGTAATGATATTCAAGTTTTTCTTGAAATAAGATACCACCCAAAATTTTCTTTTCTTCCGCTGTTGGATTATGAATGACTGAATCGTAAATTCGCATTTGATCTGTCATTTTTAGGATGTTGTTTTTAAATGCCATACCACAAGCAATTCCACCAGCACCAAGAGCCACTAAGATTGCTACTGTTGCAAGCACATTTGTTAGACCATTAATGCGGAAATTTAATTGTGCAAAAGTAAAAGCATTCAGCCCTTTTTCACTATGTTTTTTATTACTCTTTAGCTTGTTAATCATAACTGGGAGAAGTGATCCAAATATAAGGTAAGTACCAACGGTTGCTGTGATTAATCCAACGGCCATTAATCCCAAAACAATTAGCGAATTTGCATGAGAAATATAAATCAGTGATGCATAACCAATACCTATTAAAATAATACCAAGGAATGCAACTACAACTGTCATTTTTCCTTTTACGGCGACACGTTCTGTTTGTGCATCTGCATGTACAAGTTGTAATACAGAAATACGCGATAATTTAATACTATTCATAATTGCTGATAATATAAATAGTGCAAAAAAGAAGACGCAAGTAATAGTGATAGATGGCAGATAAAATGCTTTATAACCTTCACCAGTAAACTCGAGTTGTTTCATTAATAACTGACCGATACCTTCTGCAAGTCCTACACCAATTGTAATTCCAATCAAAAGAGATGTGGCACCTAATATGATTGTTTCAATAAACATAAGTAAGGTAACTTTATGCTTTTTTGCTCCTAACATCATATACATACCAAATTCTTTTTGGCGAAGAGCTGATAAGAAAGAGTTTGCATATAAAATATAGAAAAATGTGATAATCGCTAACAAAAAGGAACCAATTTTAAATACAGACACAATATCCCTAATAGAAGAGTTAGATTCAAGGAACGTTTTATTGGATGCTAGCGTTTGAAACATATAAAAAGTTGAAATAGAGACAATAAGGCCAACAAGTAAGACAATGTAATCTTGGAACTTACTTTTTAGGCCTGACATGGAAAGCTTAAATAGCATGATTGAACTTCCTTCCTTACGCTTTTTGTGTGCCAATGTTTGCAAGCACGTCTAAAATTTCTTTATAGAACTCTTCACGTGTACCACCGCGATAAATTTCTTTATATAGCTCACCATCTTGAATGAATAAAATACGCTGACAGTAACTTGCACTGTACGGATCATGCGTAACCATCATGATAGATACACCTTGTTCTTTATTTAAGTTTGTCATCGCATCCAGTAAACTTGTTGCATTTTTAGAATCAAGCGCTCCTGTTGGCTCATCCCCTAAAATAATTGCTGGCTCATGCACTAACGCACGAGCTGCTGCTGAACGCTGCTTTTGTCCACCAGATACTTCAGATGGATACTTTTGAAGGATTGCTGAGATTCCTAACATATCAGCTACTTTTTCTACTTTCTGTCCAATATTTCGTGATGGGACACCTTGAAGGGAAAGTGGAATTGCAATATTTTCGTAAATAGATAAATTCTCTAATAAGTTAAAGTCTTGGAAAATGAATCCTAATTTTTGCGAACGGAAATCAGAAAGCTCACCTTGCTTCATTTTCGTAATATCCGTTCCTGCAATTTCAACAACGCCGCCTGTCGCTTTATCTAACGTTGAAATTACATTTAATAATGTTGTTTTACCAGAACCAGATGGCCCCATAATACCGACAAACTCCCCCTCTTGAATTGAGAATGATACACCTTTTAACGCGTGCGATTGATTCTCACCTTTTTTACCGTACAATTTTTGAATGTTTTTTACATCTACAACTGGTTTTATCATATATATCCTCCTATGTTTGTTTTTTCATTTCTTTAAAATAAGCTGCTATTCATATTTGCTACTAACAAAATAGTCATGTTGCATCTACCTTTTCTATAAGGCTGTCACGATGTATCCAATTGAAAGCTGTAAAGAAAATTTTATTTTTAATTTCTCCACTCACCTCATTGCTTTGAATACATACATGATAAACTATAAAAATTAGGAAACACCCTGTAAAATCCTTAAGAATTCTTAAGTTTTATAAAAAAAAAGCTTATGGAACCTGTAATTCCATAAGCCAATCTATTTGATTGGATGTTCAACAATAAAGGATATCCAACCTTCTTTATATTCTGCATGTATATTACCATGATGAAGTTCAACAATTCTTTTTGAGATAGCAAGTCCCAGTCCATTTCCTTGATCATTTTTTCTTGCCTTATCACCCCTGAAAAATCTTTCAAACAATTTATTAGGGTCGCTAACAGACGGCTTCTCGACTTTATTTGATACTTTCAAAATTGCTTTGTTACCTATTAGTTCAAGACATACGGATAATTCGGATGGTTTCATGCTGTACTTTATCGCATTCATAAACAGATTTTCATATACACGTACCATTTTTTCTACATCCATGATAATAGGTATTGTTTCTTCCGTGATTGATTTTTGAACGTTTAAACTTTCTTTTTCAAATATAGGAATATATTCTCCAACTATTTGCTCCAACAAACCTGATAAATCAACTTCATTAAAGTTTAACTTAGCATCGATGCCTGATAAACGGGTATATTCAAACAGTTCATCAATTAAATATTTCAATCTCTTTGATTTTAAATAAGTAGTTTCAAGATATTCCTGTAATTGTGTTTCACTGTCGTATTGCCCTCTTTTTAATAAATCTATATAACCAATAATAGATGTCAACGGTGTGCGTAAGTCATGAGATACGTTAGTTATGAGTTCATTTTTTGTACGTTCTAATCGTCTTTCCTGTTCAAATGTATCCTCCAATTCCTTGGACATATAGTTGATATTTTGAGCAAGTTGGGTCAATTCGTCCTTCCCCTTAATCTCAATTGTCAAACCCAGTTTTCCATTTGCAATATCATTCACATTATCAGAAATGCGCTTCAAATATACTATTTTCTTTCGAACCAATATCAAAAAAATGACGATAAAAGTAAAGATTGCGAACGCGAATAAGAACAACATTACGAAATTGAATTCAAACATACTAAAAATGTGGTAATTTCTTTCTATTGATGTTATGAATAGAAAATTGAGGATTGTAAAACCAAACGAAATAAAAAAACTAACTGCAACAGCAACAAGAAGTTTTATAATGATCTTATTTCTAAAACTAACTTTCTTCATATTTTGTACCCAATTCCCCAAACAGTTTTAATATAAATGGGATGTTTAGAATCCTCTTCAATCTTGTCTCTTATTTTTGTAATATGCACCATGACGGTATTGTCTGATTTATAAAAAACCTCTTTCCAAACTGCTTCATATATTTTTGCTACACTCAGGACAATCCCTTTGTTACGGGCAAGTAGTTCGAGAATATCAAATTCTTTTGGAGTTAGCCTTGTTTCCTTTCCCCTTACCCATACTTGACGAGTATCTGTATTCACGGTTAAGTCTCCAATTTCTAGAATGCTTTTATTATTTTCTATTGACGTATTATATTTTTTAAACCTTCTTAATTGCGATTTTACCCTAGCAATTAATTCTAATGGGTTAAACGGTTTTGATAAATAATCGTCTGCACCAGAGGCTAGACCCTGAATTTTGTCTATATCCTCAGATTTTGCAGATAGCATGATGATAGGTATATTGCGGTCTTCCCTAATCTTCATACACGCTTCAATACCATCCATATTAGGCATCATAATATCTAAAATAATCAAATCAAACTCCTTTTCTTCTAACAGTTTTAAAGCTTCCATAGCATCTTCTGCCTTTTGAGTTTTAAGACCTTCATTTTCTAAATAAACAGAGATAAGATTTCTAATCTCTTTATCATCATCGACAATAAGAATTTTTGAATCCATATTATTCCTCCACATTTTTTCTCGTATTGAACAACTAAAGACATAAGCAGGTGAAACATTTCTATCTTGCTTTCTTCAAATTAATTCCTTAAATTATTTTGACTCTAATAAACCTTGAAATTGGAAGGGCTGCACCAACTTTTTATAGTTCATTATATACAGAAATAAGGAAGTTAATTATTTTCATACTTAATCCACCCACAGGTTTGAATTCATAATTATACACTAGCGTCCAAATCTTAAGAAAAAGGGGAAAAAGTTCTTAAGAATTCTTAAGCTTTCTACAGCATTTTGTCATAAGAATATATAGCCACTCTTGAAATGTTCACTATTAGGCCTCACCATACATGCCCTTCAAGCTAAAATTTTATAGTGCCTCAGAACGAAATTTTGTACTAACTTGTAACAAAATGCTCATTTTTTTGTTTTGAGGTATTTGCATTTCTTAGCTTGATGGTGATGGGGTTACCATATCAAAAAAAGAAAATTGTACGTTTGGACACAATTTAGACACAAAATATCTGATTCCTTGTAAGCTAAGGGATCGGATATTTATTTTACTGTTTTATATAGTGTACAATTTCTCGCTTACGAGGTCTGTGTAGCAACCGAACCAAATCTTACGTAAAGTATTAGTGGACATCAATAGTAGTAATGACTAATCCAGATTAACATCCATCCGATCCACAATTAAATATACCAATATGTTAAATGGCTAAATAATACAAACGGTATGAAGAGAATTTCTACTCTTTTCATACCGTTTTAAATTTGTTTATAAGTTTCATACGAAATTCGTAGAAAGATGGCAGCATCTCTTTTATAAACAAGGCTAAAAAGTTACCATACCTGACAACGGAAATATTAATGTAACTCTAGTTCCTTTATTCACTTTAGATTCAATGCCAATTTTCATTCCTAATTTTGAGCATAGTTTTTCGCATAGATACAAACCCATTCCTGTACTTTTGCTAAATCTCCTTCCATTCTCTCCAGTAAACCCTTTTTCAAAAACTCTATTTATATCTTTAGTTATTATCCCTACTCCATTATCCTCTATAGTTAGTATTACTGAGTTAGCTTTCTTAATTGAGTATATACGTATCATTTGTTCTTTGTTATTTGAATACTTTATGGAATTTCCTAATATTTGATTAATAATAAATTCAACCCATTTTCTATCACTATATACGATTTTATTAATATCTTTTATATCTAATTTTATTCTCTTATGAATAAAATCTCTATAATTTCTTTTAATTACAGTTCTTATTACATCATCAAGGTTGATGGGTTTTATAATATAGTCTTTATTAACGTTATTGCTTCGAGAATAATACAGAACCTGTTCTACAAACCCCTCGATTCGATCCATTTGAGAGTCAATTTTATTAGTTACTTCATTTTGATTATTTTCAATTATTAGCTTTGTAGAAGCTATTGGTGTCTTAATTTCATGCACCCATGTCTCTATATATTCTCTGTAATCTATTTGCATATCTCTATAATATTTTACATTTTCATGCATATCCCTACTTACTTCTTTCAGTATAGCGTTAAGCTTTTCCCCATGTATAAAGTTTGCTTCCTTTACTACCTCTGGAAGTAGGTATTTTTTCTCCAAGTTTTCTAATATGCCGTTAATCTCATTATAATAATTTTTACATTTTATAAATTCTATAGCCATATATGAAATCAATGGAAAAAACCAAATACAAAAGACAAAGAATATTATAATGAACTGAACATTCGCAGTCAGCAATATACCTGCTAGTATAATAAATACCAGTACATTAGATAGTATTACTACCATTTTATCTTTAATAAATTCACCTATATTCATGGCATTATATACCCTAACCTTCTTCTTGTTGCAATTGGATTTTCTATACCTATCTCTTCAAGCTTTTTTCTTAATCTATTTATATTAACAGTTAAGGTGCTATCATCCACAAAATAATCAGATTTCCATAAGGTTTCCATGAGTGAATCTCTTTTTACAATATTACCGCGATTATTTATTAAGCATGAGAGTATCTTAACTTCATTTTTAGTTAACTCTACAGACTTGTCTTGATAAGTAACTGTTGCATTTGAAAGATTTAAATTAAAATCTCTATAAATTAAGATATGATTCGTCTTTAAATCTCCAGATGTTCTTCTTAAAATGTTTGTTACTCTTGCTAATAGTATTTCTGTATTATAAGGCTTTGTTATAAAATCATCTGCTCCTAAATTCATACTTATTAGTTCATCTACATCACTATCTCTGCTTGTAACCATGATGATTGGAACATCTGAAGTTTTACGTATTTCTCTGCATATATAATAGCCATCGAACACAGGAAGATTTATGTCTAGTAATATAAGGTCTGCATTCTCACTTTCTATATATTCGATAATATGATTAAAATCTGTGGGAGCCTTTACTTCATATCCATACTTTATAAAAAAATTTTGTAATTCTTCTCTGATGATTTCATCATCTTCAATAAGAATGATTTTTTTCATGATTTTCCCCTCCCTATACAGAATATAAGGCTATTACATCATGAGAAACAAGGTGTAATAGCCTTAATGAGCATTATAAAATCAAGTATTACTTTTTACAATATTTTTATACCCGACATATGTCGTGTAGAAATATCCTACATAAACTACAAGAAATACTAAGCCAGTCATCAATGCTGGTAAAATAATGTCTGTTTGTTGAAATGCGTTAATATAATTATTGACTACATAAATTCCAACTATAGAATGAATTATGGCAAGAATAACTGGAAGACTAAAGTATACGAAAGTTTGAATAAAAATCGTTTTGTCGATCATTGTTCCGTTTGAACCAATTCTCTTCAAAGATTTATATCGATCTATGCTATCACTGGCTTCTGATAATTGTTGAAGAGCTAATACAGCCATACTCGTTATTAAAAATACAATACCTATATATATCCCAATAAACAGTATGATAGTTTTCAATCCCTTACTTTCTGCACAAACTTCATCCTTTGATTTGCCTGATATACGATTAATATTTAATTTCGGGCCATTTTCGTCATAAAAGCCCCGTGCAACGTTATCATATTTTTTATTATGTTCTTCTCTATTTCCATCTAAATAATTTACATTAAGTACGGATGCAATAATTTTGTAGCCTGATAAAAACTCATCATTTATAACGATTGTGAAGTAATTAGTTCGCACATCAGAAGTGTAAAGATTCTCTTGTATAACTTTAGCGTTTTTTACCAGATATTCTTTTTCTTTAATATTCACCTTATTGCTATTTTTTAATCTTTCATTTATCGAATTAACCAACCGGCTTTCATTTGATAAAAGTAATACTTCATTGTTATTTAAAGTGATTTCCTTTTCACCTTTAAGATTTAAAATTTTATTATAATCAGATACTTTAATGAAATCCAGACCGCTATCCTTATAATCTTTACGTTCTGGTACAAAGTCCACCACTTTCATCCCTGTTCGATATACATTATAAGATACATATTTTTCGTTATTGCTTATTTTAAAATTAACTTTATTTAATACGTCTTCTATAGTGTAACTTTCATCCTTATTCTCCAACGTAATACTAGCATCAAATGGTGTTACTTCTTTCATTGTTGCGTCCATCATTCTGTTAAAGCTGATTCCTGTAGATAACGCCACCATTGTAAGGAATAACATTAAACAGATTAAAGACATGGATATAAAATTTGTATTAACCTTACTATTTATTTGTTTGATGATAAATATATTTAATCCTTTAAAATAGACTTTTTTATTCTTCTTTACAACATATAATATAAATCCAGATAAACTAAAGAAAAACAGCAATGTACCTAATATGCCAAGAATGATTGATACCATGAGCATAGGATTTTTAAAATTCAATCCGATTTTTAGTACACTCACATATGCATATCCAAGTGATGCTACACACATAATAAATGTGATTACGTAGATAAAAGAATTTCTAAATTTTACATCTTCGTTTTTTCTACCTGCTGTTAACAAATCAATTATTTTGTATTTAGAAACAACATATACATTAAATAACATAACAAGCAAAAACATGATTCCAAAGTATAATATGCTTTTACCTATAGCACCTGTTGAAATTGCAAATTTATATTTATTGATGGGCAAGTCAAATAACTTTAATGCAAATGTAGATAATCCCTGTGATACTCCAATACCTATTATAAGCCCACTCACTAAAGATATAACACCAACTAGAAATGTCTCTGTTACTAATATTCTGGATATGTTTCTTCTTCCCATACCTAAAGTCATGTATATTCCTAATTCTTGTTTACGTTTTTTGATTAAGAAATTATTTGCATACAATATTAAACCACCTAATATTACGGATACAAATACTGACACATTTGAGATAACGTTCATTATTGTAGGCACATACTTTCTATCTGAAGCGTTAATTTCCATAAGTGCCTTTTGTGCTTCTATTGAGTTAAAGCTATAAAATATACAAACAGCCAGTGTTAGTGTTAAGAAATATATTGCATAATCTTTAAGACTTTTCTTTACATTCCCAATAGCAATCTTAGAATACATTATTATCGTCACCTCCAAGAAGGGTTATAACTTCGATAATTTTAGTAAAGAATTCTTTTCTAGAATCATTCCCTCTTACCAACTCGCTAAATATTTTTCCATCTTTAATAAAAAGAATTCTACGAGCATAGCTTGCTGTAAATGCATCATGAGTAACCATAAGTATTGTAGCTTTTAAATCCTTATTTAGACATTCAAATCTTTCGAGTAATAATCTAGCTGATTTAGAATCTAACGATCCTGTTGGTTCATCTGCAAGTACTAAAGATGGATCTGTTACGATAGCTCTTGCCGAAGCAACCCTTTGTTTTTGTCCGCCTGACATTTGATAAGGGTATTTGCTTAATACTTGTTCAATGTCTAAATATTTTGCAACTGCTTGTGTTTTGCCATCAATTTTTGAACTTTCCTCACCTTTTATTGTTAAAGCTAGGGCAATATTTTCATAAGCAGTAAGGGTATCTAATAAATTAAAGTCCTGAAATATAAACCCTAATTCATTTTGTCTAAACTTATCTAGTGACTTTGATTTTAACCGAGTAATGTCACTATTATTTATTATTATTTTTCCCGTAGTAACATTATCAATAGTTGATATACAGTTAAGTAATGTAGTTTTGCCACTTCCTGAAGGCCCCATTATCCCAACAAATTCTCCCTCATCTACCTTAAAACTAATATTATCTATAGCCTTTGTTACATTATCTTTATTACCATAATATTTTTCAATTTTTTCTACACTTAATATATTTCGCATTAATACTTCTCCTTTTTCATTATAAAAATTCTTTAACTCCCATTCATTTATGTAATTCATTTTATATAATTTCATTTATAGTATCGCTGGAATTACATTTCATTAACATTACATTTTTGTTATATTGAGTGATACCTCTACATGTAAGTTATCAGAAATCGCGATGGGATAAGTAAGGATTATTCGATGCCTTACCAAAGAGGCAGATAAATGTAGGGGTATTGGTTCTGGTGCAAAAACGATAAGACTTATGTAATTAGTGGAAATAAACAAACTGGTTACGGCGTAACAACAGCTCTATTTAAAAGACATGGATTCATAGTCATTTAGAAGAAGCGCCACATATTATTGATGCCCTACTATATCATGAAATTGAAGAACATTAAACGGATGCAGCAGGCTTTGTAGATCATGTTTTTGCCATGTGTCATATTTTAGGGTTTCGATTTGCTCCTAGAATCAAAACGTTTAGTAAGAATAAAATTTATACTTTTGAAAAGCCCTTAAATCAACCGCATCTAAAATTTATGATTGGCGGAATAATTCATACAAAGAAAATAAGAGAAAATTGGGATGATTTATTACAATTAACTAGTTCTGTTCGTAATGGAACAGTCACAGCTTCTCTTATTCTTAAAATGCTTGCAGCCTATCCAATGCAGGATAGCTTATCCGTAACATTACGTGGGATGGGTAGGATTGAAAGAACTTTATATACTTTAGAGTCCTGAGCTTAGAAGACGTGTTCAGGTTGGTTTAAATAAAGGTGAAGCAAAACACGCACTTGCTCGAGCTGTATTTTTCAATCGATTAGGGGAAATTCGTGATCGTTCTTATGAAGATCAATTACATAGAGCGAGTGGTTTGCAACTTCTTATTTCAGCAATTGTATTATGGAATACGGTATACATATCACGTGCAGTAGATGCTTTACGTGCAAAAGGCATGGCCATTCCAGAGGAATATTTACAACATATATCTCCACTTGGATGGGAACATATTACGTTGACAGGTGATTATGTTTGGAACTTAAATGAAAAAACAAATTTTAATAATCTAAGACCATTACGAGACAAAAATTATATAAAAAAGTAGTAAAGTATTTAGCCGGTTCTTTAACGTACAAGGTACCGGCTAAATTATGTCTAAACGTACAATTTTCTTTTTTTGATATGGTGATCCCTTTATGTAGATAGTCACAAGAGTTAATATGTATAATATATAAACTAAAGAATAGTTGTTATAAAATTCGTAACAAAAATTCATATGGAGGGTATTAAAAGTATGGAGAAAAAAATCTTATCTGAGACAGTAAATGACATGATATTATCCGGTAAGAAAGTTGATGCAATTAAAAATAAAGATGAAATTAAAAGAGTATTTGCCAATGAAGGAATACCCTTTTTGATAAAGTAATTGATTTTCAAGTAGCATTTGGTGGCATTTGGTATAAAATTGGTGAAAGATTTTATGAAGGTTTCCAAATGGATATGTTTTTCTTCAATGAATTTGAAGAAAAATATGAACTTAAATTTTTTGAAAAAGAAAACGGAAAATACTATGTTCAATGTATGGATTATCATTATGCAGGAGATTTTGGACCTTGTATTGATGAGGATGGGAAAATATATGATTTCTGCATGGGACGTTTTTTCATTAGAGCTGACAATATAGAAGAATTTTTAGACGATGATGCAATTAAATATTATATGGTTAATAAGCATAAAACGTGGCTAACACGTGGGGCTAAAATTAGTGAAATTGATGAGTTTAAAAAAACGGAAGCTTTAAATAAAATTAAGAGAGAATCATTTTCAGATAAATATTTTGAGTGGTGGTGCAATACCGAAGAAACAATTTTTGTAAGAATTGATTTAGTAAATAAATATGGTTATGCAATAGTATATTGTAAAGACCAAAAGATATTAGAGCAATTGTATAAGTCGGACATACCAGTAAGTGTTTTTCCACCTAATAACTGAAAATAAATATTAATTTTGAACCAAAGTAGTTTATTTTAGAGGTCCGGCCACATCGCTATCAAGCTAAGGTTTTGAAGTACCCCCCAAATGAAAATTTTCTTTCTCAATAGTTAGTTATTTTGAGAAGTCAGCTCATTTTTTCATTTTAGGGGGTATTTTGTTTTATTAGGTTGATAGTGATGTGGCGCTACCCCAAAATACAAAAATCTCTATCAAAAAAAGAAAGGCGCCTAAGCACCTTTCTTTTGTAATTCACTTGTACTCTCTTCAGCATCCAAAATCTGAATCACTTTAACGTAGCATTGTACGGACCTAATTGCTTTGTAGAAAAATAATGAATTGTCTCCTTATTTTTCAGTAACATGTTTCCTTTTATAATTAAAAAATAGGTAGCTACTAGAAAATAGATTATCCCTAATATCCAATCCAAA
>NZ_NJGF01000065.1:0-13308 GCF_002209985.1 Bacillus sp. K2I17 | reverse complement strand
TTCTTTCTTTAAATCATAGGAAAGGATGGCGTTTTTGTATGTCTATTTCTGTATCTGATGAATTACTACTATTTGCTCAAGAAATTCAAAGGTTCTTATCCCAAAATATCTTACGAGATCTTGCTAGAGATATTGGTTTTGTGCACCGAACCAGTCAGTACCAAGCAAAAGATTTAGTCGCTTTATGTGAATGGATGAGCCAAAATGTCGCTACTACTTCTTTAATTCAGTTATCTAGCTGTTTAGAAACATCAACGAAGCTAAAGTACAGTAGACTATGACGGCGTGTATAAAGGACGAGCTTCACATTATGAAGAACAACGCAAAATTGCGTTCGCTTCAACTACTTCGTAAATCACGAGAGGGTAGCTCAAATTTGAGCATACCTTTCTATTAGACGGATATGTTATACTACTTCGTTGGAATATGGAACATTTTGAAATGGTAATGTTACCAATAGCGTTGCCAGACTCAAAACAACGCACCCTTTTTTATGTTGTACTACAAAACAAGCGAACTCAACCAATTGATGCTCAATTCGATTAATCATAAAAAAAGAGATACCTCGTAATGAAGATATCTCATAAAATAAAACACTCTATTTTTTAGTGATAGCACATAAATCACATTAAATATATTTATATTAAAAGTCCCAAATAAAAAGTAGTAAGTATAACTAACTTGCAGTTTTTTTAAATCGTACAAATCACTGGTAATTTGTACATACTTTCGAAACTCTATTTAGAATGGTATGAATGATTAGCAGCAATTGATATAATTGCATTAGAAGCAATTAGGAGGATTATTAGTGGAGAAGTTAAAAGTACTATTTCAAAACACTTTATATATAGCGTACCCTCTACTTACTGGAGTTGAGGGGAGTGAAAGAGTTTTAAATAAATGGCAACAATTCTATCAAGATGTAGAAAAAGATCTACAGAAGATATACAACTCATCTTATTCATCACAGACTTTCGAAAGGTTAGTGAAATGGGTTTCTAAAAAAGAAGCTCTGGGATTATCAGCGATAGACATTCTTCCAAAATTAGATAATTATAAGGAAGAAATTTTTGAATGTCTAAAAGACGATTTATATATAGAATTTGGGATTAAACTGCCTGTTGTCGCGAAAGAGTTAGCTTTAGATCCAGAGAACAAGAGTGATTATATAGAAAGAAGTAATGCAGGATTTATGTACCATTTATCAGATACCATTGCTAAGAATAAGTTTACAGATGACCAAGATAAGAATGTTCGTATTGCTCAATTGCAAGATAAACAAAATAGCCTAGTGGTAGTCTCTTCACATGATGATGGTGATATGAAGTTACAAAGAGAAGAGCTAAAAAGATGGAATACATTAATTGATTCTACATTTTTAACTCGAGTAATGGATGATTTAACGGCTGATTGTCTTGATATTGTAACTGAACTATGGGTAAAGAGTGCGGAAAATGATAAGACTATTGTGCCTGTACATTACGAACAAATATTAGATATGTGTAATATGAAGCAAATCAAAAATGGTAAGGCTTATTATCGAAAAGAAGACAGATTAAAGATTATGGAGCGTTTAGCTGCCCTTGCCAGTATTTTTATTTATGTAAATGAAGATAATGAGATCGTCATATTAAATGAAGAGGACCCAAATGAAACTTTAGCTTATAAAAAGCAAAGAATTAGAAGGCTATTTGTAATGGATGAAATTATCATTGCAAAAGATATTGATACGGATAAAACATTGGGAATAGAGAGTATGAATGTAACACCAGGTAGCTTTTTATCAAAATATCTATATGGTTCTGAGAAACTAACAGGTTTATTATCTAAGAAAGCACTAGAGTATAACAGCAAGCAACAAAGATATCACAAAAGATTAACCAGATATCTAAGTTGGCGTATTCAACAATCATATCAACATCTAACTCATTCATATAGTATCGGTGGCCCTAAAGGACTATTACAAGTTATGGAGATAAGTATGAATAGAAAACCAAGTCTAATAAGACAAGTTTTCGAGAAGACGTTAGATGATCTTATGAGGGACCAAGTTATTAAGGAATGGAAGTACTCTCCTGAAATTGATGAAGAGAAGTGTAAGGGGAAAAACTGGTTTGAGAATTATTGGTTAAAATTAAAAGTAATTATTTCTCCTACAAATGAGCTTGTTAAATTACAACAAGAGTTGATTACTAAGAAAAGTAAGCAGCAGGCACCATTGGTCATTGAGATGGAAGAACAGCCACCAGTAATTGAAGAGAAGTCAATAAGCATACCAAATCAAGAAATACCTAATAGTATTGAGTTCTATATTGAAAAGATGAACACATATAAAGAGAAGAATAATAAGAGTATACGTGAATTAGCAAAAGAAATAGATATTTCATATTCAACACTTTCAAGGATGTTATCTGGTAAAAGAAAAAGATTAAATGATGATACGAAAAATAAGCTAGATAAGTGGATAGAAAGACAAGAGGTAGTTAATCTGCTGTAAACGATGGTTTAAAAATAAATATAAACAACAGGACTTAATCAAAGTAATGATGGATATTACCCCAAACAAATATATCCTGTGCAAAAAAGATCAGCCTCAGCTGCTGTAGTAGCTATATCTAATAGAATAATAATTGGTGATGCTCTAACCCACCAGTTCTTACTTCTGCGCCGAGGGTTAAGAAATTAGAGCAGATTATAATTGAAATAGCTTCAAACATTAACCATACCAATTCCATGCAACAACTGTAAATATTAAATTTTGATGGATAATTACATAGACTAATAAAAAAGAAGAACGTTTCCCCTCACTGCAAGGCGTTCTTCTTTTTTTCTTTTATTACTCGTCTTCAAAATTGCGTAAGCTATCCAGCAATTCTGTAAAAGATACCAAACAGGATATATTGCCTCTCCTATATTCTCTTCCTCATGATCCCAAAATACAATTGTTGGTGATTCAAGATTGTTCCGATAATTGAAGCATAGAAGATTGCCGAATGGATCTCTAGCAAAAGGATATACCTTATTTACTAATCTATCTTTTACAACTTTATAGTATATTTATCTTCTACATGAAGAGGTAAGAGGTCACTGAATACATTTTCATCTTGTCCTGGTATATCAAATACTTTTGGATTAGGATATCCACCGTCATATTGCTTCATCTGTAACTGGTGTTTTACTCATAAAGGACCATGTAATATTATTCATTTTTGACACTCCTTATTTATCGCTATCTTTTCCAAAAATTCTATATCCACCTATATGGCCTGTATCGTAATGAATCTGATAATCTACAAGTTTCATTCTTACAATATCTTGATGGTGATGCCATGTGTAATGCTTTGGTGTTTCACACCTTCACATTTTTTGGGAAGGTGTCTTCTGTCGGAAAACGATAAATAAGTTTAAGTGCGTTATTTAAAATTTCTTCCGATGCATATATACCAATTTCCTTTATTTTCAAAATATGAGGTGAAAAGTTATTTTGTTTTGTCACAAGTTCACCATGAAGAGGTGCAAATGCGTGATTTGCTTCTTCTAGCATGCATAAATCAAGCAAAGAATCCCCAGCTGTAATCACAGTATTTTCCTGGAGGTTTTCTTTTAAGTATTGAATGGAATCCCATTTATTTACTGGTTTAGGTAAAAAATATAATTTTTTACCTTGTAATGAGTAGGTCCAGCCTTGTTCGTCTAACCAAATGGTGAAAAAGGCTAGTTCTTCATTAGGAATATGTTCACGCTTGATGATGCAATAGTGAAATAAGTGATCTGCTGTTTTTTGTGAAATGACCCAGCTTTTATGAGAAATTCGTTGGAACTCTTTTAGGACAGCTTCTTTTTCCAAGCATTCTGATGAAAGTTTCTTTTGTATCTTTTCCTTCCAGACGAAATCTTCTTTACCGTTATGAAGAATATTACCACCATTACTTGTAATAGCATATTCTGGAATGACCTCAGTTTGAAATAGAGTAATACGCTGAAACTGTTCTACTGTTCTTGTTGTGACAGGAATGAATTGAGCTCGTAATTGTAACTTTTGTAATAGTGAGATGGCCTTATGTGTTATAAAAGAGACTTCTTTACCATCCAATGTCTCGACGAGCCGAATCTGTTCTTCTTCTATATTCGTGTGAAATGATTTGCGAGAATAAATGAGCGTTTGATCTAGATCGCTTGCGAAAATCATGACGGCTTCCTCTCAAGAGGTTTAATTAATCCACAGCATGAGTACGTCATATCCTTATAAATTTCTACTGGAATGTTTTTTTCTTTAGCAAGAAGTAAGGAATGTATTAAATCTGGATTGTTTTTTTCGCGGATTAAAATTTTCCAGGGTACTCGCCTTAGTAAGACGCGCGTTGTTTCGCCAATCCCTGGTTTAATTAAGTTTATATTTTCAATTTCAAAGTCCTTTTGTATCGATGCTATATCTTGTAGTCCTTGCCAAGAAGGTTCTGTATATGTCGAAATAACATGCTCTAGTTTTTTTTTGATATCAGAACTGGTAGAAGAAAATAATGCTGTGACTTCTTCAATAAAGAAATTAGACAAATCTTCCTTTTCTAGTTCTTTATAATATTTGACACCGTGGAAGTCTTTGGGTCCAATGTAAGCATCGTTTAAAACTGTTCGACTAACTAACCCTGATACGGTAGCATTTAAACATGCGCTTGGAATAAGAAAGTCTTCCCGTGTTCCATAAATAGAAGTACAGTAACCTGGATCAGCAAGTACAGCTATACAGTCTGAAATACACACATGATTTTTTTCATTAAATTCATGTATAGTCTGTTGTAATTCCTTTGTGATTGCCCCTTTTCCACTCCAACCATCAATAAATTGAATTTCTTGATTAGGATGCTGTTGCATGATGTAATGGAGGGCATTTTCATCAATGCCACGTCCACGAATTATTGAAATACAATAATGTGGTAAGTCAAGATTATATTGATAGAGAATGTATCTTTTTATTAATATACCGATTGGTGTACCGGCTCGTGCTAGTGAAACGAGAACAAGATTTTCTCCTCTTTTCTTGATAATTTGTTCAGCTACTACACCAGTTATAATTGCCAATCTACGCTTGTTTTGCTCGAGTGAAGCAAAGAATAAATCCATATATGACTGGGAGGGTGTATATTCTATGGGAAGCATTTCAGAATAATGTGTACCAGATTGAATTGCCTGTTCTCTTTCTTCTGTTGAGCTTTCTTTTATAACATCACTAATATCTTTTAATAGAAAAATGGCATCTTCTGCGCTATAGCTACCAATACTCTTTATTGTTTTTATTTTGGTCATATTTCTTCACCTCCGCTTTCTACTAAGCTCTTAAATGAAACGATATGAATGAGCGGAATGACTTTTTGTAATTGTGTAAGAAGGGGATGTAACGTATTCTTCTGTAAATCACGCTCTATAAAAAGGAAGACTTCATCATAGTTACCAGGTTTGATATTATAAAAATAATTGATAATGTCATCGTCTTCAGGACTCTTATAAGCAAAGCGATTATGAATAGCATACTGTGCGTCATTGTTATCAAGATGAATAGGGCTGCGTGTTGTGGATTGGTAGCAAACGTTGGGACCCATTTCAGCGGCAATACGCATGGGAATATACATAAATTCACCAGTACCTAAGCATAGTGTACATGTACCTTTTCTTTTTTTTTGTAACTCATTACCAATTTTTCTAGCAAAAGAGTGGATATGTTCTTGTTCATTGGTTGAAAGCCCAAAACGTCCTGTATATTTTATATAGTGTACATCATGTTCTATCGATGTATAAGGTAAAGTAGGGCATGAAATGATATGTTTTTCTAATTTAAATTCTATCAATCCATTAACATTTTCATCATGTGGAGCGCTGGTGGCAATGGGATTTCCAGTTACTTCGAGCGAACCACTTAATAGGTAAATAACATGAATTTTTATATCGAGTTCTTTTTCAAGTTCTGTAAACTGGTTTCGATTTACCTCGGAACGCCAATCTAGTAAAGAAGCAACCGTATACTCTTTTCTTGGAAACTTTTCTTGAATAGACCTAATGATATTAAGAGCGGTTTTTCCTGTTGTTATTTCATCATCCACGAGGACGATTTGGTGTTTGTTTTGAAAGTAACGTTTATCCACATAACAGCGATGTGAAGTTGCATGAGAATGTTCTTCCTCAAATATAATAACTGGATCTATTTGGAAAATTTTTTCCCTTGTTGTATGGATATATTTCGCATTTTGGAAACATTGGAACATAGCGTGTCCTAATGCGGTAGCTGTTTCGGCAAAGCCGATAAATAGAACCTCTTCTTCTAAATGAAATTGATGATTTAAAATGGTTTCAAGTTCATTTTGACCATCGTCTTTAGAAGAGATTAGGCTGAAAATTTCCTTTTGAAACGGATGAATCGTGTCATGCAGAACCTCCATATATCTTGCAGCAAGTGCACATCCGCTGGCTAAAGGGACAGCTGGCAGAACAGGAAGATGTTTACCCAAAATGGTACTTACAAATAGAAATCCACGTTTCTTATTCATTCTAGCTGCCATTTGAAAGAGCTGATTCAATAATAATACATATGGATTATCTAGTACTTCTATATGGACGGTTATGTTATTTAAAATATGATACTTTTTGTTTTGATTCTGCTGTAAGGAGATCGATGAAAGTTTGTTGTTCATGTAGCACCCCGTAAATGTTAGATTTTAATAATGTTTTTCGAGCCCAGTTAAGATGTGGCTTTACTTCATTCATTTTGTTATCGAAGCTACTTTTCATAACACCGTTATATGTGTGAGCATTTTCAAAAATATCTTTTGCATCTAAATAATCTTCTAGGGATACAACGTGCATAGCTTGTACGAGCTTAATGTGAGAAGGATGAATCACTGTTTTTCCAATTAATCCATTTGCTTGATCTCGCAAAACTTCATCAATTAATCCATCCTCAAAGCGATGAAGAATTTCCTCACGCATTGTAATCCTAGTGTTTCCAACTGATTCACGAAATGGTGTTTGCTGATGCTGTGGTTTGAGTATACACTGCTTGTTTTCGAAATACTCCCATACAGGACCAGAGATAATATATTCGTTTATCGACCTAGAAAAAATATTGATAATATCAGAAATACAATCACGAATAACAGAAATATCATATATGGTCGTATGTTTATTACGACGAATGCCAAATATACCTGAAAAATCAGTAGCGCCAATGCGAACATTCAAGATGAAATCACGATAGGTGTCTAGTATTGTTTTAATTGCTAGTAATACCTCTATCCGTGTTTCTTTACATATAATTTCAGGAGATTCTAAAATGGGCATACCGTAAAGAGAAAGTGAATATGTTTCGTTTATGCATCTTAGTTCATCAATATAAGACATTCCGTTAGTAGATGTGAACTTTGGAAAGACAAAACCGCATATACAATGAATAGCACTGCCTAATTCTATTACGATATAATGCATTTGTTTTGGTTCACGAACTCTAATAAAAAGTAGTGGTATTTTTGATGGATGAATTTTATTTGTATCAACTAGGTGTGCTAATAATTGGACTTGATTGACAATATTCTGTACTGCCAATTTCACATCTCTATCATTAATAGAGTCCTCTAAACATAATACAATCGATGTTATACCTTCATGCTTTTTTCTAATAATGTCATGCGCAATGGATTCTTTTGTACCAGGTGTATATAACGTAGCACCTAATGCGTAAGCTAATTGTTCCTTTTCTACATCTTTGGTAAAGGATTTTGGCTCTTGATAGAAAAGCTTTTTCTTTTCTGCAAAGGATAAATAAGAAAAATACTCCAAATTAATCACCACCTTATTTTAAAAAGTTAGTTCAATCGTAACATTTTTTTCAATTTCTTCATTAAAAATTGGAAAAAAATGAAAAATATTTATTGAGAAAATTGGATTACAAAATAAATCAGTTCTGGTGCAAGAAACCTATAAAACTTGGATATACCAGTACTCTAATAAAGGACGTAATCAGTTTGTCCAAAAACAGAAAAACTTTAGCCATCAATTGTTTGGCCTTACAGCATAAAATACAATTCTGCTAGAAATATATACGCTACATTCTTTTTTATTTTACCTTTGAACCAAAACCAAATTAGCCAATAAAGTGATTTTTGGATAAAATAGGTACTTCTCTAAAACGGAGAGGCTTAAAGAATACTACTACAACACCTAATACAATAGTTTCTATTCCTGATAGTATTATAGTTTCTCTAATGCCAACCGAGTCACCTAGTATACCTCCTAAATAAGTTCCTAATGGAAAACTTAAGCCAGATATTAAATAGATAACTCCAAGTACTCTTCCCCTTATATCATTAGGAACTAATTTTTGTTCAAATGTAGGTGCAATAATATTATAAGGGGCATAGACTATGCCACCTATAAGCATTATCACAAATGACATGGGTATATTGGGAGAAAAACCCAATAGGATGACTGCAATTCCCCATAAAGCTATTGTGCCTCCTAAAGACATAGAGTACATAAATTTTTTGTCTAATTTCACGTATAAAAAGGCTCCTAATACTGAACCAATTGCAAAAATAGTCCATAGGGACCCTAACGTTTCAGCACCAGAATCTAATACTTTACTAACATAACCCGATAAGACGAGCTCAATTGGAGCATATGTTAAGTTAAAAAAGAATGTAATAAATGGTATAGCCATTAAAATTGGAGATGACCGTAAAAATTTAATACCTTCTTTAGTTTCTTCCCAAAATATCTGCATATTATCCTTTATACTAAGTTTTTTATTCTTCCCCTTCATTTTTACCCCTTTATGAAACAGCTCGTCAGAAATAAGATAGTAAAACCAGGAAGAAAGAAAGAAAAATAGGACAGTAATAGCTAACGTTAATGGGGTACCAAAATATGCAGTTAAGAATCCGCCTACAGCTGGTCCAATTAAATAGCCTGTTTGAATAGACATTTGTGACACTGCATTAGCTGTCTCCAATTCTTCTTTTTCAACAAATGATGGTAATATCGTTACTGTTCCTACGCTAGTAAAAACAGAAAGAATACCACTTATGAACATAATTAGCGAAATGAATTCTATTGTTAAAACACCAAACCAATATATTGAAGGAATAAGTAAAAGAAGTATCCCCCTCAAACTATTAGTCATTATCATTATTTTTCTCCGATTGTACCTATCCAATATATTTCCCACAAGGATACTGGATAAAAGCGGGGCTAAGGATGCAATAGTAATAATAATACCTGTAATATAAGTCGAGCCTGAAATTTGGTATACAAACCAACTCAATGTGACCCAAGACAACTTCTTACCTAAATCCAATAATGTACAGGCTATAACAAAACGCCTAAAATACTTGTTTTTTAAAACCTTTACATATTTATTCATATTTTTCTCCTTGTGTAGTTAGTAAATGTGTTTATTATAAAATCAATTGAGAAAATTATGTACATTATGGGTTATATCGGTTATATTTCTCAAACTTTACAATTAATTATTCAAATAGGGATCACCATACGTACCCATCAACTTAAGAACGGAAACAAAATGAACTAAAAAACTCTTAAAATATTTTTGTTTTTAAAAAGGAGGGGTATGGTACATATGATAAAACTCGAACGATTTCAGTGCCATTTGTATGGGTAGTTGATTGCATTATGTCTTATCGTAAATATAACTTATAAAGTGCGGAAGCTCATAGGGGAGAGGAAACATAAAAAAATCAGTGAATATAAGGAAACATATATTTATTTTCCAAGTTTACTCGATGTGCTGTTCACATCCTGTCGGGATATGATTCCCATTCTTGTCAGATCATTCGAACACCTGTCATAAAAATGGCATAAAAGCACATCGGTATACAAATTCATTTCAACACACCGCTAAAAAAAATAAATATGTTGAAGTCTTAATTGATTATGTCCAAATATAGAAACTTATATTTTTGTTAACTTGACGGCTTTTCATTCTCCAGGTTCTTTTTTCTTGGCGTATTTACAACTTGGAGAATGGAAAGCCTCTGTAAAAACTTTATTAGGGGAAGCTTTTTAAAAGTGTTCTTGTAATTACATTCCCACAAATGGTATATATAGTAAATTGATAATCTTAAATCTAATTATTCTTAATTTTCAATTAATATATTCTGAACTTTCAAAATAGTGTTCGGTGTAATTCTATTATTTTTTCCTTTCATTAATGAAATAAGTATCGAAGAAGAACATAGATGATTAATGGAGGGGATGAATAATATTAGAAACACGATAAATAAACAGAGCGATAGCTCTTTTTCACTTCTATACAAATACTCATACATATTACGAAATATTATAAATATAATGAATTTATTTCAGAAATATATCTTATATCGTTCTTCTTATATTGGAATAATAGTGAAAGAAGTAATAACATTTTGTTGCAGTTAATATTTAAAAAAATGGAAATGGGTTTCAATGTGACTGATTTGCAAAAGTATTTATTTTTAAGGTTAGGTATTCCAGCGAAAGAAAATGTATTATTTGAGGATTTGCCAGAGATTCTATAGCGTATGAGTAAAAATCTACCCTATGAAAATTTAGATATTATGGAAAAATCCATCAAGAATATTTCTAGAGAAAACCTCATAAATAAATTATTGCTTAAACAATGGGGCGGTTTATGTTATGAACTTAACTCTTTATTATATTACTTTTTGATGGATTGTGGATTTCAAGTATATAAAGTAGCTGGAACTATATATGATTTAAAAGATAATAAATGGAAACCGGATGATAGTCATGTAATTATAATTATGATCTATAAAAATCAACAATATATAATTGACAGTGGATTTGCCTCACATCTTCCGTTATATCCTGTTTCTTTTAATGGAAAAACTATTTCTTCCCAAACCGGAAAATATCGAATACGTAAACGAGATACCTCAAAGGGAACGTTTGTACTAGAAATGAAAAAAGGAATGGATGGAGAAACGGCTGATTTTTTAGGGTCCGAACCTACAAATGCATGGAAAGTTGGTTATGCATTTACTTTAGAGAAAATAAATGAAGCAAAAGTAAATAAAATACAAAAAATTATCTTAGAACATAAAGACTCTCCTTTCAATAAGGAGCATATTATATGTAAACTAACAAATACAGGTCAGATATCACTTACTAAAAAAAGTTTCACAGAAACCCACAATGGTAAAAAATCAAAAAAATTTATAGATAAAAATGAATATGAGCAAATTCTTATAGAGGAATTCGGCATAAAACAAGAAAGCCAGCTGTTATGAGGTTTATAAAGGACAAGAAGTCAAATTTGACTCTTGTCCTTTTGTATGTGAGTAATGATACATTTAATCATCATTATTACAACTGAATTAACAAATATTTTTAATTACGCCAGATATCTTATTAACAAGCATACTAGTAATAATAAAATCTATTATAAATATATATCTTATATATTTATAAAATAAAGATATAACTTTTATAGGTTATCAAAAATAGGGAAAAGGCTTACTCCCACAAAGGGGGATTTGATGTTAGAGCGTAAAAAATCATAAATCGTAGAAAATGTATGCGTAGGTTCAATGATTATGAGACTTTCAATTCTACAAAAAAGCAGAAAGAAAATCATGTGTTTCTACATGAAATCGGAAAGGAATTGATACAAATCACATTATATTTATTCAATCCTGTAAACAGGGCGCATTTTCATTATTTTGGTAAATGGAATGGTATTCATCGAAGAAATATCCACAATTTATTCAGATAAAGCTGCTATTTGTTAACATTACTCAGTATTTATACATAACTCACATTTTTATTGATGATTTTTATTAGATAAATATAACGACACTAGTAAATACAATGATTTTAGGGAAATAATATTCACATTCGATCCGATTTGTCCTCATATCCACTGTTTTTATAATTTTTCTTCTGATTTTTTGTAGGTATTTTGGGATAGGTTTTATTAAGTTAGAAGAATACTCCCTACCGTTATGTGGAGAGTTATGTATTGGTAGAAGAGGATTTGTATAGATGTGCATAAAAAAAGACTCCATTTTACATGAAGTCCTTCTGATTTTGTATTTATAAATAGAGTAGTAGAAAAGGGGGGTAATAAAACAAACACGAATAGCCCTCCACTTTCGATTTTTTCAAAAATAGAGAGCTCGTTACTATTATTTTATTTCCATTGCGGTTAGCACCTGATCTGGAGCTGTTATTGTTACACCAGCACGTACTAAACGTTCGAAGGTACGCATAAACTCTAGTAAATTAAACTGTTTTGGTAGCTCAATCACACGCAGTTGTTCTTGCGGTAGTTTATCAATTGCTTCAATAAACCATTCACGTACATCACTTGGAATTGTGCGTTCTTTATGGCCACGAACTTTTAGTTTTTCACGCATTTCAATTTCTAGAGCGATATATGCATGGAGATTCACTCCCTGATCATATGCATATTTCCTAAATAACGTTTCTTCCTGGTATTTTAGATAATTACGATGAGAAGATTCTTCTGTTACTGGTACTGCAAACTTCTGTTTCAATAATGCATGCACATTTTTGAACATCTTTTTAATGTTACGAAGAGAGTACATGGAATAATGTAGGCCGAAATTAAAGATAGCTTGTTCACGGTCACTATTTCTCTCTTTTGGTATATGCTGCGCAATAAGAGGATAGATACCTTCTTTTGCTGCTGTATCAAGAATTTGATATTGAGATGTTTGGTGCAATAGTTTCTTCAATGTATATACAATTTTCGTTGGATATCCTTCTTTTCGATCAACCATGTCACGAAGCCCACGAATGACACTGCGAATTTGACGATGACAAGTATGCTTCAATACATGAATGAATTTATTCATGTCTGCAGATAGTTCACCGATATTCATCTCTTGTAGAACTGCTTCGATAAATTTCGCTTTTCGAGCATAGGTAGCTTTTGGTGTAAATGGATCCCTATGTTGTTCTTCTCCAGCTTCTTTCGAACATAAGAAGTCTGAATGGATAGACAGATATAATGTCGTATATCGTTTTGTATGCTTTACACCTTTTTGCATTTTACAAATTTTGAATAGGGGATTCCCCGTACATGGTAATGAAGTTGTTAATTCTTCGATAACCGCATGAATTTGGTGCGGATATTTTTTATGTAAGAAACGATACATCCCACCAAAGTGAGTTTTGTTTCCTCTTTCATCCTGCTTGTCCAAAGAACGCTTTAATGTTGTTTCCGTATGTTGTTGCATAGCGATGTCTAAGAATAGTTTCTTAGCTGCTACAGATAGCTTA
>NZ_NJGF01000064.1:0-14205 GCF_002209985.1 Bacillus sp. K2I17 | reverse complement strand
ATAACCAAGGCGGAAACGATAACCAAGGCGGAAACGATAACCAAGGCGGAAACAATAACCAAGGCGAAAACGATAACCAAGGCGGAAACGATAACCAAGGCGAAAACGATAACCAAGGCGGAAACGATAACCAAGGCGGAAACGATAACCAAGGTGGAAACAACAACCAAGGTAACAACGCAACCATTGATCCAAAAGCCCTTAAAGATGGTGAATACAGCATTGGCTTTAAAGTTCTAAAAGATCAAACAGAAGAAATTTCAATGATGAACACATATACAAAGAGTCCAGCTGTACTAAAAGTGAAAGATGGTAAGAAGTATGTATCGTTTACATTAACGAATAGTGCATGGATTACAAAGTTTGAGTTTGAGAAGAATAGTTCTTTTGTTAATGCAAAAGTATTAAGTGAGAATAAAGAGCAAAATACAAAAGTAGTAGAGTTAGAAGTAGATGATTTATCTAAAAAATTAAACGCAAAAGTAAAAGTAGATATTGATGCGATGAATTATCACCATTTCTACGATGTTCAATTTGTATTTGATCAAGATAGTATTAAAGTTTTAGGTAACCAAGGCGAAAACGATAACCAAGGTGGAAACAACAACCAAGGCGGAAATAATAAGCCAAAAGTAATAGTTGATCCAAGAAATTTAGTGGATGGTCAATATGATATTCCATTTAAAGTGTTAAAAGATAAAACAAATGAGCTTTCAAAGATGCATGACTATACTGTACACCCAGCAAAATTAATCGTTAAAGATGGTAAAAAGTACATTGAGATGACGTTGAAAAATAGTGCATGGATTACAAAATTCCAAACGGAAAATAACAGTCTTTTTGCTGATGCGAAAGTAGTAAGCGAAGATAAAAATGCAAATAGGAGAGTAGTGCAATTTGAAGTAAGTGATTTATTTGCAAAATTAAATGCAAAAGTAAAAGTTGATATCAACGAAATGAACTACCATCATTTCTACGATGTCCAAATTCAATTTGATACAAATAATATTGGTGTGTTAGGCACGATTAAAGAGGATCCAAAAAATAATCCGAACAATCCAGTGATTACACCGAAAGTAGATAATGTAAAAAAAGTAGATAATCCTGATTTTAACCGAAATGCAGATGATAAGAAGAAAAAAGAAGATCAAAAAAATGATTCGAAAAAAGAGAAAAACTCAAAAACGGCAGATACAGCACAACTAGGTTTATACATGGTGCTATTGCTGGGGTCACTTGCTTTACTAGTTCGTAAATATAGAGCAGGAAGATTGTAATTTTTGGAGTCTTGATGCATGTTCGCATGCATCAAGACTTGTTTCATATTGTTTGGAAAGGAGTGGTGATTGAGAGTGAAGAAAATTGCTAGTGTACTAATGGCTATCATTCTATTAGTGAGTATAGCTGGATGCTCGGCGCCCAAAAAAGAAGCAGCAAAACAGGTAAAGAGTGAGAGTAAAGAGAGAATTGTTGCAACGACAGTTGCTGTTACTGAAATTATGGATGCGTTAGAAGTAGATTTAGTTGGTATTCCAACAAGTACGAAAGATTTACCAAAGAGATATAAAGGTTTACCTGAAGTCGGGAATCCGATGAGTCCTGATATGGAAAAGGTAAAGTCATTAAAGCCGTCAGAAGTATTATCCGTGACAACACTTGAATATGAATTAAAGTCAGTTTTTGATGGTGTGGGCACGAAAGCAAACTTTTTAGATTTAACAAGCTTGAAAAATATGCAAAATTCCATTAGCGATTTAGGTAAGCAATATGGACGTGAAAAGCAGGCTGAAGCAGTTGTAACGAAGTTAGATAACAAGGTTGCAGAGATTAAAAAAGCAGTAAAGGGAAAGAAAGAACCGACAGTGCTTATTTTATTAGGTGTACCAGGGAGTTATTTAGTAGCAACAGAGCATTCTTATATTGGAGATCTAGTGAAACAACTAGGTGGCAAAAATATTGTGCAAGGTGAACAAGTAGAGTATTTAGCTTCTAATACAGAGTATTTAAAAAAAGCTGATCCAGATATTATTTTACGAGCAGCTCATGGTATGCCTGATGAAGTTGTGAAAATGTTTGATAAAGAATTTAAAACAAATGATATTTGGAAACATTTCGTTGCCGTTAAAAATAACCGTGTTTACGATTTAGAAGAGCGCTTATTTGGGACGACAGGTAATTTAGCAGCAATGGAAGCGTTAGATGAATTGAAAAAAATGATGTATCCGTGATGCATTTTAATATAAAGGAAGAGTGGAATGAATAAAAAAACTTGGAGTTTCCTCATTGTTACTGCATTGCTTATTGTTATGACATCATTGTCAGCGATGAAAGGGAGTTTAGAAATAGGTATTGTTGAGCTTGTGCAAGGGATATTTACAGGGGGAAATGAAGATGTTGAAGTGATTAAAGATTTACGTTTCCCACGTATTATTATTGCACTATTTACTGGAGCAGCTCTGGCCGTTTCAGGTGTGCTTTTTCAAGCTGTTATGAAAAATCCACTTGCTGATGCTGGGGTAATCGGGATATCTTCTGGAGCAAGTTTTATGATACTTGTTATTATTACGTTATTCCCGCAATTCTTTTTCTGGACACCGGTATTCGCCTTTTTAGGTGGTGCGTTTGCATGTTATCTCGTTTATGCATTTTCATGGAAGTCAGGGTTAAGTCCGCTTCGCATTATTTTAGTTGGTATAGCTATTAATGCAATGTTCACTGGATTAAATGAATCGTTCATTACGATTTGCGGATACTTCATTCAGAGTATTAAGCAAACGACGACTTCTAACATAACGATGAAGACGTGGGACGATGTAGAAATAATGGTTACATATGGAACGATTGGTCTTATTCTTGCTCTGTTTGTAGGAGCTTGGTGTAACTTATTATCGCTACAAGATAAGACTGCGAAAAACTTAGGTTTGCACGTGACGAGAGTTCGTCTTATTATTTCTGCTATTGCAGTACTTTTAGCAGCAGTATCAACAGCAATTGCAGGTGTTATTGCTTTCGTAGGATTACTCGTTCCGCACATTTCAAGACAACTAGTCGGTTCGGATCATAAAGTATTAATTCCATTTTCTGCTCTTGCAGGAGCGTTATTAATTTTGACGGCGGATACGATTGGAAGGTTAATTGTGCCACCTAACGAAATTCCAGCAGCGACGATTATGGCAGTGATTGGTGGCCCATTCTTAATATTCTTGCTTAGAAAGAGTGATAAAGTTCATGGAAATTAAAAATGTAACCTTTTCGTATGATAATGTAACGGATCGATTAAAGTCGGTTAGTAGTGAAATAGAAATTGGTAAAATTACAACAATTATTGGTCCAAACGGTTGCGGGAAATCGACATTACTTGGTGTGATGTCAAGAAATCACGACCCTCGTAGCGGAGAGATAATACTCGATGGGAAGGCGATTAGTCAATATAAACCGAAAGAGTTTGCTAGAAAGTTAGCCGTTGTCCATCAACAAAATGAAGCACCGGCAGACATGACGGTAGAGAAATTAACAAGTTATGGTCGTATGCCTCATAAAAATATTTTTTCCTCGCAAACTGATGAAGATAGAGAAGCAATCGAAAGGGCTTTAGCATGTACGAATTTGCTAAGTAAACGTGATAAAGAGATTCACGCCTTATCTGGTGGAGAAAGACAACGTGTTTGGATTGCCATGACGTTAGCTCAGAAAACACCAATGCTCTTTTTAGATGAACCGACAACATATTTAGATATTTATTATCAACTTGAAATATTAGAGCTAGTAAAAGAGTTAAATGAAGTACATGGATTGACAATCGTTATGGTATTACATGATATCAATCAGGCGATTCGCTATAGTGATCATATTATTGTTATGAAAGACGGCGAAATTGTTACGAAAGGTAAGCCGAATGATGTTGTGACAGAAAGTATGATAAAGACGATATACGGTGTAGATGTCGTTGTAAAGCAAGATGAAGATACAGGGTTGTATATGGTCCCAATGGGTATTTAAATATGCGAACAATCCGTTTTGAGGTGATGATTTGAGTAGTAAAAAAGAACGGAAGAAGAATTCTTTTTTTCAACGAATACTTACAGTTGTTTTTTTAGGTACCTTTTTCTATTCAGTATATGAATTAGGTGATATTTTCATGGATTACTATGAAAATCGTAAAGTAATGGCCGAAGCACAAAACATTTATGAAAAGAGTCCGATAGAAGAGCAATCACAAGACGGGGAAGTACGTAAACAGTTCAAAGCTCTGCAGCAAATTAACCAAGAAATAGTTGGATGGATTACGATGGATGATACACAAATTAATTATCCAATCGTTCAGGCGAAAGACAATGATTACTATTTATTTCGTAATTATAAAGGTGAAGATATGAGAGCAGGCAGCATTTTTATGGACTATCGTAATGATGTGAAATCTCAAAATCGAAATACTATTTTATATGGTCACCGTATGAAAGATGGTTCTATGTTTGGAAGTTTAAAGAAAATGTTAGATGAAGAGTTCTTCATGTCGCATCGTAAATTATATTACGATACATTATTTGAAGGATATGATCTTGAAGTGTTCTCGGTGTATACAACAACAACTGATTTTTATTACATTGAAACGGATTTTAGCAATGATACGGAATACACATCGTTTTTGGAGAAAATTCAAGAAAAATCGCTGTACAAAACGGATACAAAATTGACAGCGAGTGATCAAATCGTAACACTTTCGACGTGTGACTATGCACTTGATCCGGAAGCAGGAAGGTTAGTCGTGCATGCGAAACTAGTAAAGAGATAGTAAAAAAAGTATAGAATATGAGAAGTGGTAACGCTTCTCATATTCTATACTTTAAAAAAGAAATATGTTTACTGTGCTGCAGCCATTGGCATACGTACAACTTCAACATTGTAGTAAGTGATTTTATTATCAAGAATATATTCTGGCATCCCACCTTGATGTGAATGAGCATCTTTAAATGCTGAGCTCTTCGTCCAACCTTGGAAATCTTCTTTTGCATTCCAGCGTGTGCTAATTGTTACTTCATCATAATCAACTGTATTTTGCGTTAAAAGAACTTCTAATCCTAAAAAGCCTGGCATCGTTTCGACTTGACCTACTTTATTAAAACGCTCAATTAATTTATGTCCATTTCCCTTTGTAATTTTAGCTGTATTTGTAACAATAATCATGTTTTATTCCTCCTATAAATGTAGCCTTTATTTTCGAGAACTCATATACATTAAATGATAATGAAAATCATTATCAATGTCAATGGTAAATGTGAAATAAATAAGTTTTTTGATTATTTTGGACAGTAAGATTTCCATTTCAAAATGTAGTAAATATGTGGCGGTTAAGTGAGGGAATGAGCGAGTTGTACTAGCAAAGCAATAATATGGTATAGTGAAACGAGGCTGTTTTTTCAGGCTCGTTTTTTAAATGCTTCCTATAGAGAAAGCATGCAAATGGAAAGGAAGTTATTATATGCGATCAGAAGTAACTGTAAAAATAAAACCGAAATTTATAAAAGAAATTAAAAGTGGATATCCGCTTATTTTAAAAGATGCGATTCAAAATTTAAATGATGTTCAGGAAGAAGGAACAATCATTAAAGTAGTAGATGAGAAGAACCATTTTGTCGGAAAAGGTTATTATGGAAAACAAAATAAAGGATACGGCTGGATTTTAACGAGAAAAGAGAGTGAACAAATTAATCAATCTTTCTTTGAAAGTAAAATAAAATCTGCCTTACATAAACGAAAGCAATTTTACAAATCAAGTGATACGACAGCATTCCGTGCCCTAAATGGTGAAGGTGATGGTCTTGGAGGCTTAATTATTGATTATTATGACGGCTATTATGTAGTAAGTTGGTATAGTGAAGGGATTTATACTTTCAGAGATGAGATTATAGCAGCTCTTCAAAAAGTAGCAAACTTTAAAGGTATTTATGAGAAAAAGCGTTTTGATACGAAAGGGAAATACATTGAAGGCGATGATTTCGTAGCAGGAGTACGCGGTGAGTTCCCGCTTATCGTAAAAGAGAACGGTGTGAACTTTGCTGTTTATTTAAATGACGGAGCGATGGTTGGTGTATTTTTAGATCAGCGTAACGTTCGAAAACAAATTCGTGATAAATATGCAAAGGGGAGAACAGTATTAAATATGTTCTCTTATACAGGTGCTTTCTCTGTATTTGCAGCGCTTGGCGGAGCGAGTAAAACGACGAGTGTCGACCTTGCAAATCGTAGTTTAAGTAAAACGATTGAGCAGTTTAGTGTAAATGAAGTTGATTATGAAGCGCAAGATATTATTGTAGAAGATGTATTTCTTTACTTCAAATATGCAGCTAAGAAAAAGATGAAATTTGATATGGTCGTACTTGATCCTCCAAGTTTTGCACGCTCAAAAAAATATACATTTAGTGCAGCGAAAGATTATAAAAACTTACTAAAAGAAACAATTGCGATTACAGAAAATAACGGGATTATCGTTGCTTCTACAAACTGTAGCGCATTTGATATGAAAAAGTTTAAAGGATTTATCGATACGGCATTTAAAGAAATGAATGGCAAATATAAAATATTAGAAGAACATTCTTTACCAGAAGATTTTCGTACCATTGATCAATTCAAAGAAGGAGACTATTTAAAAGTAGTTTTCATTGAGAAAATTAAAGGGTAATAAAGAAAAAGGAGCTCGAGTTTACTTGAGCTCCTTTTCTTATTGAACGATATTTTGTACTCTACCGACTTGCCCGTCCTGCAATCGTACTTTAATGCCATGTGGATGAGAAGGGGAGTTTGTTAAAATATCTTTTACAATTCCACGTGTTAATTTACCGGTGCGTTGATCTTGTTTTAATACAATATCAACTTCAAGACCGGGTGCGATATTAGAACGTTTTTGTCCGTTCATTTATACACCTGTACGTCTACGTTGGTTGTTTGTTTTCTTCGTTTGTTGGTTTTGTAATTTTTTCGTTGCTTGGCTTTGATTTGTATTATTTGCACCATTTCCATTTCCTTGCTTTTTCTTTGCAAGTTGTTCACGCATTAAATCAGCTAAGCTTACTTTTTTGTTTTCTGACATGATAAGTCTCCTTTATATAAAGTTAATTATGAACAATAGTAGTGAATTTTATCATATCATTGTTAAGGAAGGAAGGGAAGTTGGTTTGAAAATTCATATAATTCTTTCCAGTATTCATCCGTTACGATACAATTGAAATGTTAATGTTTGTAAAAAAGGGGATAGACATATGTCACATCATATTTTATTAGTTGAAGATGATATTTCAATTCAAGAGATGGTGGAAAAGTATTTAATAAAGGAAGGTTTTCAAGTTACAATCGCGTCTGACGGAGAAGAAGGGGTGCAAGCATTTTTTAAATCATCCTTTGATTTAGTTATCCTCGACATTATGATGCCAAAGCTAGATGGCTTAGAGGTTGTGCGAATCATTCGGGAAAAAAGTGCCGTTCCGATTTTAATGATGTCGGCAAAAGATACAGATGTTGATAAAGCTGTTGGATTAGGACTTGGAGCAGATGATTACATTTGTAAGCCGTTTTCTATGATTGAATTGGCTGCACGTGTAAAAGCGGGTATTCGGAGGTCTACGAAATATTCAGCTACAGAAACAACAGAAAAGATGATTCAAATTGGTGATTTAGCAATTAATCCAATTAATTTTACGGTTGAAAAAAACGGAAAGCCGCTCAAACTTACTTTAAAAGAATTTGAGATTTTAAAGCTATTCGTAAAGAATCAAAATCGTGTATTTACGAAAGCGCAAATATATACGTTAGTTTGGAACGAAGAGTATTACGGTGATGATAATGTTATAAATGTTCATATGAGAAGATTGCGCGAGAAAATTGAAAGTGATCCATCTAATCCAGAGTATATTAAAACGTTATGGGGCATCGGCTATAAGTTGGAAGTGATGTAATATGGTCAATTTGTTAATAGGTATTATTTTTACATTGTTATGTGTCATTTACATACAGTATAAAATGAGAGAAAACAGTAGCAAAAATTTACGATACACATATGAAAAGCTAGAAAGTATTGTAAATGAACAAACAGGCGAGAAGTTACTCGTTATGACAGATAATCTACAATTACAAAAATTATTAGTGGCAATTAATCAATTACTAGCTGCAAAACAGAAAACGAATGCAGATCATGCAAAAGTAGAAATTTTGATGAGAAAAATGCTTTCAAATATTTCACATGATTTAAAGACGCCACTAACAGTTATTCTTGGATATACAGAAATGTTAAATAAGGATAAAGCGATGAGTAAAGAAGAACAGCAAATATTACTTGAAAAGGTGCATGTAAAAACACTAGAAGTAATGGAATTGATTCATAAGTTTTTTGATTTAGCAAAATTAGAATCTGGTGACAAGGCAATCGAGATGACAAAAGTAAATATGAATGAAGTTTGTCGTGAGAAGATTTTATCTTTTTATGATTTAGTGACGGCGAAAGGGTTTCAAGTTCATATTGATATACCAGAAAGAAATATATATGCACTTGGAAATGTAGAAGTATTAGGTAGAGTATTGAATAATTTAATATCAAATGCAATTACATATGGAGACGATGGAAAGACACTTGGTGTGAGGTTAAGAGATGATGAAACGAGTGTGTATATAGATGTATGGGATACAGGGAAAGGAATTGATGAATCTCATATTGATAAAGTGTTTGAGCGTATGTACACACTTGAAGATTCAAGAAATAGATTGTACCAAGGGAGCGGTTTAGGGTTAACGATTACGAAACGGCTTGTGGAAGCGATGTATGGAAAAATTAACCTTTCTAGTAAGCCATATAAAAAAACGATTTTTACAGTTGTATTAAAAAAGATGCTGTTTTAGCTTGTAGAGAAGTAGATTCTACAAGCTTTTTTCAGCGTAAGGAATTTGTAAGGAACGGGTAAGAAAAAAGAGATTTCCGTTGTCTATTATAGAAGTATAAGGTAGTGCGAAAGGAGACAGTGACATGACATATATATTAAAAACGAATCAGTTAACGAAAGTGTTTAAAGGGAAAGAAGTTATTTCTAGCGTCAACATGCATGTGAAAAAAGGAGAGATATACGGTTTCTTAGGACCGAATGGTGCAGGTAAAACAACGATTATGAAAATGATTACAAATTTAATAAAACCGACGAGCGGTGATATTGAAATTTTTGGTGAGAAGTTAACGGATACATCTTATGAATTGTTAAAGCGCATGGGGACAATTATCGAATATCCAATCTTTTATGATAAATTAACGGCGAAGGAAAACTTAGAATTACATTGTGAATATATGGGGTATTACGACAAGAACGCAATTGATCATGCTTTAAATTTAGTGAAATTGCACGGTATAGATGATAAAAAAGTAAAAGATTTTTCATTAGGTATGAAGCAACGACTTGGTATTGCAAGGGCAATCATGACAAAGCCAGAATTACTCATTTTAGATGAACCTATTAACGGCTTAGATCCAATTGGTATTAAAGAATTACGAGACTTATTTAAAATGCTCTGCAAAGAATATGGTATTACGTTATTAGTCTCTAGTCATATTTTAGGCGAGATGGAACAAATGGCGGATACAATTGGTGTAATTCAAAATGGAAAACTAATAAAAGAAGTTTCAATGAAGAGTATTAACGGAAAACAAACAGAGTACATTGAAATTACTGTTCTTGATGTGAAGCGTGCAGCTTATATTTTAGAAGATAAACTCGGTATAAAAAATTACAAAATAATGAGTGGAAATATGATTCGTGTGTATGAATTGGCGGCGACACAGCAAGCCATTTCAAAAGCACTTATTATGAACGATGTAGAAATTGAAAGTATTAATAAGAAACATAGTTCCTTAGAAGAATATTTCTTAAATGTAATGGATGGAGAGGGCATTCATGCTTAATGGATTGTTAGTGAATCTAGTAAGTGGATTGATTGTAATGTTCATAAGTGGGATTTTATATTATAGAAAACCAGAGCGGAAATGGTTGTTAATTGTACTAGTGATAGGAATAGTAAGCGTAGTTACGGCTGGAATTAGAATGTTAGCAGCGTAGAGATAGTTATATAAAGGATGGAGGAGTGGTTTGTATGCTTAGATTAATGAAGCTTGAGTGGAAAAAGCATCGATTATCTAGTTACTTTAAAAGTGTAGCAATTTGTATTATAGCAATTTTCGCTGCAGTAAGCCTTATGGCATTAGGAATGAAAGCTGAGGGAGACGTGCTCTTCTCTGACTTCACACAGAACATGGCTTTAGCAAATATTTTTATTAGGATAACATTCATTATTTTTAGTTCGGTCATTTTATCACGTTTAGTAATTGATGAGTATAAGAACAAAACGATACAACTATCATTTATGTACCCACTGCAAAGGAAAATGTTAATGAGAGCGAAATTAACAATTGTTTTTTGTTTTTGTTTTGTGAGCACGATTATTGCTACTTTTATTATTAGTTTGCTCGTATATTTTGTGAGTCCAATGATGGGACTGATTGAAACGCCAGCTACGATAGGTGAAATAATAGCTATCGTTCCAGCTACTATTATAAGTGCATTTATGATATCTGGTATAAGTTTAATTTCTTTATTTTTTGGGATGAGAAAGAAATCAACACCGACAACAATTACTTCGGCTGTAATAATTGGTATGCTGATTAGTGGTAACGTTGGGGCTGAAAGCAATCAAGTAAGTATGTTTGATTTTATAGCTATCCCAATAGTGCTCTGTTTATTAGGGATTTTCATTAGTTATCTATCGTTTCGTAAAATCGACAAGATCGATGTGGCGTGAAGCAAGCCTAAAACAAAAACGAACTGGGGTATGAATGGTGAAAAAAATAATAGTAATTGCAATATTATTTTTGACAATTGCTAGTGTGGTTTTTGGCTTTAAGGTATTTCAGGGGAAAGATTTTAAGAAAGAAAAGTCTTTTGAGATAAATCATATAAAAGAAATAGAAGTGAACAATGAAGACTGGGATATTGAATTTATAGGTACAGATGCTAACAAAATAGTGATTTTGGCTCAAGGTAAACAAGTGGATGAAGAGATAGATCCTGTCGAAATAGAACATGAAGGGAATAAAGTTATAGTTAAGCAAAAACAAAAGGCGACCAGATTCTTTAATGGTTTTACGTTTAGGAAGAAAAATAGTATATCTATAGTTGTTCCGAAGAAAGAAATAGATAAAATTGTATTAAATAATAAATCGGGTGATGTGAAAATAAGGGATATAGAAGTGAAAAATATTGTGACAAAAAGTGAGTCTGGAGATGGAATGGTTGTAGGACTATCGGCAGAGAAGGGTGAATTTACATCCGAAAGCGGAGATTTAATGTTAAAAGATAGTTCATTACAAGAAGTAAATATAACTTCTACTACTGGCGATAATTATGTGAAAAATATAAAAAACGAAAATATGAACATCACTTCAACATCCGGTGAAGTATTACTGAAAGATATGAAAGAAGGAAAATCATTATTTGTAGAAACAAAGTCAGGAGATATTGGCGTAAGATATAAAGGTGTTCCAGCTTCATTGAAACTTACGGCTAAAAGTAATTCGTCTGACGTAATGATAGATTTAAAAGGACTTAAGAAAGATAAAAATACAGAAAAGATAAAAGCAGGAACGATTGGTGATGCAAAAAACAAAGTGGAGATTTTAAGTAAAACAGGGGTAATTTATATCGATTAAAATGTAAATGAAAGGAGGACTATTATGCTACGTCTTATGAAGCTAGAACTGAAGAAATTTAAGATTGGATGGTATGTGAGGGGAGCGATTATTGCAAATATCGCTATACTGGCATTACTGATCTTTACGAGCATCGTTTCTCAAATAGAAGGAGATCCAGAAATAAGAGATCCACAGATGGTTTTGTTAATGGCTAGTACATTAGTAAGAGCAACATTTATTATTTTTGGTAGTGTGTTAATCGCAAGGTTAATAATTAGTGAATATAAAAACAAAACAATACTACTTATGTTTTCTTATCCAATTAACCGAAAGAAAATGATGGTTAGTAAGTTGGTTATTACAGCAACATTAACATTTATAACAGTTATTTTATCTAATATTTTAGTAGTAGGAATGTTCTTTGGGCTAGATAGCTATTTTTCAATTCTTCCTAATTCATTCACAGTAGATCAATTGATGCAAGAAGGGATAAACCTTGTTCCTTTAGCCGTTGCAACTGCGGGAATAAGTTTAATCCCACTATATTTCGGAATGCGTAAACGTTCAGTGCCAACTACAATTGTTTCATCCCTTATCGTTGTATCAATTGCAATGAATAGCACTACGTTTTCTGTAGCAACTTTCCTTCCTCTTCAACTAGCATTGGCAGCAATTGGAGTTGTGATTGCATGTTACGGAATTAAAAATATAGAGAAGGAAGATATAACTGTATGACAAGAATAAAAAAAGAGTTGACGTTACAGCAACTCTTTTTTTGTATATGTATGCTTTGTTACTACTCTGTAAATTTGGAGTGTTTGCTTAAATATGCTTGTACTCCTGGAGAAATATTAAAGTTATTAGGACTTTTATATTCGATAGTAAACTCTCCGTCTTTACTTGTTTCAAAGGAGATTGCATAGCTATTCATTTTAGCATCGTAAGAAGTATTTTTGACTTCCGCATCTAGATTAAAGTATTTTGTAATATATTCTTTTGATTCCGTAACTGCTGTTTGTTTTCCCCAAGGGGTACCATAACTTGTACAATAAAGAGACACACTGATAACTCCGATAATAGAAGTTAGTAAAATAGTTCCCATAGCTATTTTTTTATTTTTTGTATTCAATTTGGTTGCCCCTCCTTATAATATGTATTCATTTTAACGTATTTTTTCCATAAAACAACCATTTAGCAAAAATAGTTTCACATGAAACAAGTTACAGAAAAAGACAAGATGTGTAAACAACTTGTCTTTTTTTATTGTTACATTTTAGGAGCTTCCATTCCAGCCGCGGCCCATTCTTCTTTTGCAGGACCATATACGCCAGGGACGGTTAAGCCAGCTTGGCGCATTAAAACAGTCATTTGTCCGCGGTGGTGATTTTGATGATTAATGAGTGTCATTAAAAATATAGAATTCGGCATAGGACGACCAAAGAAGTCATTAATAGTAGCTAAGTCTTTATCAGTCCATTCGCCTTGAAGTGCATCAACAAAAGCTGCGTTCACTTTACGATACCCATCTGAAATTGTTTTAGCTGAAGGTGGAACAGGATAATCTTTTGTTTCTCCTTCAAATTTAAGTCCCGTACCAGATAATATAACTGGAATTGCCGTCACGATATGCCAAGCAACTCTGCCTAACGTCCAGTGCCCAGGTGCAATTTCTTTTGACAAAGATTCATCTGTTAATGCATCGAGCATCTTCTGAGTAGACTCAGCCTCGTATGTCCATGATTGCAAGAAGCCTTCAATAGTTTGATACATGTTATCCCTCCTCGTTATGTTCATAGGTTACATTCGTGAAAAAAAGATAGTTTCCTTTTGATCTTATAAGAACGAATAAAAAAGGAGGCTTCTTCCCACTCTTCTTCCTCATCAACTATAAGAAATAAGGCGCTCCAAGTACAGCAACGTTCAAATTTGTGTTAACGATAAAGAGTTGAATAATTGTTGAGCTGAGAGCTGAAATGCCGATTTCTATTAAAGCAAGGGCTATTGAGCTAAATCCTAATTTCCATGAAAAAAAGGAAAATTTCAACTGCAAGTAGTCCGCCGATGAATACACCAATTGGATTGAAGTTTATATGTATATGCAGAATGAAAAAAAGAATTTCATTTGAGCAAGAAGGCGAAAGTACAAGCAAAAGGAGAGCAAATCGCATGTAATAATTACTAGAATGTATGGAATAAATCTGTGTTTATCCCGACTAGGTAAAGTATTTCTTTGTTATTTAAATAGATGTTTTTTAACTCGGCGATTGTACTTAAAAGATTGAATGTGAAGGAAGTGGTCAACATGTCTTCATGGCGCAATAATATAAATGGGTATTGTGAGTGTAATAATCAAAATGGTGTACATGTTGATTCTTGCTGTTTTAGTTGTGATGGGACAGTTCCTAAGCTGGGCCCAACAGGTCCGACGGGAGTAACAGGTCCAACAGGAGCGACGGGAGTAACAGGAGCGACAGGAATAACAGGAGCAA
>NZ_NJGF01000063.1:0-14211 GCF_002209985.1 Bacillus sp. K2I17 | reverse complement strand
CGAGATAGTCGTTGAACGTTCATCTTATCCATTTTGACTTAGATGATTCGAGGCGGAAGACCCATTATTCTAATGTTTAGGATTTAACCTTGCACCATCTGATTGATTTTTTCTGCTTTCGCGACATTCACACTCGCTATTTCTAGCCACGTTGTAGTTCAATCAGCTTTAGGGATTGCCCGCAGTTAACCCTCACTACTAGCCAATCACTTGACTAGCAGGGCTTGCTGATATATTTAATTAACTTTGGTTATAATTGGTTAAATAAATCGTAACAGTTAGTTACCCCTTTTTTAATTCACTTAGTTAAATAAACATTGCTATCATTATGAAATTCTATCCTCACAATAACGATGTTGATAATCATTATCATTTTATGATGTAACTGTAATAAAAGCAATAATAAAAAAAAGACTTCCGCTATGGGAAGTCTCTTATCTCAATATTTCATTCGCTTCTTTTTCATAAATTTTATCAAATGAAGTCATAACACGTTGTGACGCTGAAATCATTTTTTGATCTGTCATAAGATCAGCCATCTCTTTCGTCATATCTACATTTGAATTTTCTAGCATATGATTTTTTACTGTCCCTGTTCCGTTCGGTAAATCAGCAATGTTTCCTTCTGCTAGTGTAAAGCTTTTGTTCTCTCTTTGTACGAGACGATTATTCGCTTCTGCACCTACTGTTTTTGTTTGCAGGCGGGCAATATTATTTTGTGTTACTGCATCATATAACGTACCGTCTGCTTGTACAGCTACTTTTGCTCCTTCTGGAATACGAATACGTTCATTATTCTCTCCCATTACGAAAGCGCCTGAAGTTGTTTGTAAATAACGATCACTATTTAATGTAAAACTACCGTCTCTCGTTAAAAACGTTTCATTATTTTTAGATGTAACGAAAAACGATGATGTGCCGGCCGTACCGTCATCTAAAAAGAAATCTGTATCACTATTTGTCATTTGTATATTTCCTTGTACTAAGTTCACATGCGTTGCGGCTGGTACTACAGCGTAATCAGTCGAACCGATATTTGTCACAGCCCCATCTCCGCGGCGATATGTGTCTTGTACATCAAATACTTTAGAAGTCATATTTTCTGCTTTAAATCCTGTCGTTTGAGCATTTGCAACGTTATTCGAATGAACATTAATGCGCTGCATGTAATTCATCATACCCATAGAACCTATATAAAGACCGTTCATAATCGTTTGAATAAGGCAGTTGCCTTATCCTTCACCTCTCTTCTATGATGTTTGCAACATTTGTTTCGCTAAATGTTCAGCTGTAGCGATATGTATATGTTGCTTCACGTCTTGTCCGTCTGTCATTAATACAATTGGAGCTGATGATACTGCTGGAATTTTCAACAATTCACCACTACTTGCTGTTTCATCAAATTTCGTAAATACGATACCATCAATATGAATATCTTTAAAATTCGTAATGATTTCAATCATGTCTTTACTTTTCATCGAAGCTGATAACGTTAAACAAATATAATCTGGCTCTACTTGTCCCATCGTTTCAATCATTTCTTCTACTGTTTCTGACGCACGATAATTTTTTCCGGCTGTATCAATTAAAATATAATCGACGCGCGCTTCTTCTTTAAAATACGTAAGCGCTCTTGTCATTGCAGCTTCATCACGTACAGCGATTACTTCAAATCCAATTGTCTTTACGTAATCTTGCAGTTGCTGTACTGTTCCAATGCGCGAATGATCTGTCGTAATAAAACCGACCGTTTTTTTCTTACCGTGAAACTGCCATGCCATTTTCGCAAGAGTCGTCGTTTTTCCAACTCCAGTTGGGCCGATTAATGCAATTGTTTGCACTTCTTTTTCAAAAACGTTTTCCGTATTGAAATGAGATCTCATATCTTCCAATATGTATCCGATCACTTCTTCTTCTGTAATCATCGTTGCATTCTCAAACTTCACTTTTAACTTCTCAGCATATGCATGAATGAAATATTGTTCTACATCGTTTTGCTCTAGCATGCGAATTACTTTTTGAATAATAAACGGTACAGATTCTTGGTTTTCTTTTTTTACAACCACTTCTTCTTTCTTGACCGGAACAACTTTTTTCACAGTTTTTTGCTTTTTTGTTACTTTCGCTACTTTCGTTTCTTCCGTCTGTTTCACAACGACGATACCTTTTTCAAACAGCTTTAATAGTTTCTCTTTCTTTCTTGTCCATTCTTCACTATTTCCTGTTTGCATCGCCGCATATGACATAGAAGTCGTCACGTTTTCTAAATTGTGCAGTACCGATTGAATTCCGTTCGCCTTTACAATTTGTTCTGAAGAATCATTTACAACATCCATTAGTTGTTCATGAAATTGAGCTGTGCCTTCATTCACTTCTTCCTGTTTATCCTCTGGAAAAGCAACTAACATTTCATAATTCTTTTTCCAAAAAAACGGGATATTTCGTTTTACACTTTCATCGACAACGTAATAATAATCTGTACCATATTGGTCAAATAACTTTCGATACAATTCATTTTTCGAAGCTGCTTTTATTCGCATTAACGCTTCTTTCTTTTCTGTACTTTCCATTACTTCACCCCCTACTATTCAATATAGGCAATTTGATCTACAACAATTTCCGGTGCTAATTCGCTAATACAAAGTACTTGCGCTTCTACTTGATAACGCTCAAGAAGTCTTACAATCGCAAATCTGAAATCTTTTCTACGCGTTAGTAATACTGGTTCTCTTCCCATTAAACGAGCTTGTTTAAAGACACGCTGTACTTGTTCAACAACACGTGTTTCTAAATCTAAATCCCAGTTTAATAAGTAACCTTGGTATGAATTATTTACAACATCCGCATCTAACTCGATTGAATCTGAGAAGAGCGCCGCATAAATTTTACCGTCAGGATTTTTCGCATTTTCACAAATCACTTTTGAAATACATTCACGGACGAATGACGTTACACCGTCAACGTGGTTTTGATAAATTTCTTTTCCGTCAATAATACCTTCAATAATGGTTGGTAAATCACGAATAGAAATACCTTCTTTTAGAAGTTGTTTAATAACATTTTGAACGAGTGATAAGTCGATTTCTTTCTTCTTAATCTCTTCTAATAAAACACCGTTATCATTTTCAAGCGAGTTAATTAAGTCTTTTACATGTTGACGCTGAATTAACTCATGAAGATTACGTCTAACGATAACATCTAAATGTGTAATTAATATGCTAAGCGGCTCTAATACTTGATAGCCTTTCATTTGTGCATCTTGTACCATATGTTCTAAAATCCAATATCCATCTTCACCGAAAATCGGATCTTTCGCTGGTTCTGCATCTAAATCGGCCATTACATTCGGTGTTTTCAGTGCTAATAAATAACCTGATTTCAAAACACCTTCAGCTGCCTTCGCACCTTTAATACGAATAATGTAACGTCCGCGTGGTCTAAAACTCGTATTATCTTTAAAGTTAATGCCAGGAACGTTAATACCAAGGTCGGTAATAATCGACTTCCTCATAAGAACAACTTTATCACGAGCTGTTTCCCCGTTAATCTTCTGCTTTACAAGGGCTGCTAAATCTAAACCGAGTTCTACTATAATTGGATATTTATCTGTAAATACTCCGAATGAATCTTCCACTTGTTGCAGTTGCTCATCTTCGCCTTGAATCATTTCTAATTCTTTTTGAAGCTCGTCTTCTTTTTCTTTCTTTATTCGGTTTTTATTACGAATTCCTAAGAAGACAATTGTTCCACCAACAAGTGCGAATGGTAGAAATGGTAGCGGAGTAAAAATACCCATTGCGATAAATAAACCACCAAGCGCATATACAACAACTTCATGTGCTAATAACTCTTTAAAGATACCTTCTGTTACCGTATCCGCTGAACCATCAAATACACGCGTTACGATAATACCAGTTGAAATCGCAAGCATTAACGAACCGATTTGGTTTACGATTCCGTCACCGACAGTTAGCTGTGTATAGTGAATAGCTGCTTCAGCAAAACTCATGCCCTGCTGCATCATCCCGACAATTAAACCGAAAATAATGTTTACGAATAAAATGACAATCCCGAAAATAACGTCCCCTTTAATGAACTTTCCGGCACCATCCATCGCTCCGTAAAACTCTGTTTCCATATTTAATTTCTTTCGTTTTGCCTGTGCATCTTTTTCAGTAATAATACGCTGGTTTAAATCAGCATCGATCGACATTTGTTTCCCGGGTAAAGAATCAAGTGTAAAACGAGCTGCAACTTCAGCTGTACGAGATGCACCGTTTGCAACGATAAACTGGAATATGATTAATACTATGAAAATAACGATACCAATTAATAAGTTCCCGCCAATAACAAACTGACCGAACTCTTCAATAACATGCCCCGCATTTCCGTCTGTCAAAATCGCTCGCGTCGTCGATACGTTAATCGATACGCGGAAAATCCCGATTAATAACAGCATCGTCGGAAATGACTTTAATTCATCCCACTCGTTAATACTTGTTGCTCGCATATAAATAAGCACTGACATACTTAGTAAAAAAACGATAACGATATCAAGTATAAATGGTGGAAGTGGAATTAAGAGCGCCACTACGAATGACGCTGCTAAAAAGATAGAAAAATAGGTTCTTGCAGAATCTATCTTAAACACAAGAGATCTCCTCCAACCGCGCTATTATACTTCAAGTTCATTCGTTTGAATTAAATAGCGCATAACTTCAATTACAGCTACGTATAAATCTTCTGGAATCGTCTCATCTTCCTCGACTTGATAATATAAAGAACGAGCAAGCGGACGGTTTTCCACCATTGGTATTTCTTGTTCGCGGGCAAGCGTTCGTATATATAATGCGAGCTCATCTTCCCCTTTTGCAACGACAATTGGTGCTGCATCAACCTGTTTATTGTACCGAAGTACGACCGAAATATGAGTCGGATTGTTTACAATAAACGTTGCACCATCCATCTTCTTCGCAATTGTCCCTTGCAAGATGGCATGCATAAAGTTTTTTCGCTTTCCCTTTACTTGCGGGTCCCCTTCATTATCTTTATGCTCTCTTTTTACTTCTTCTTTTTTCATCTTAATATCTTGTTCGTACTCCCATTTTTGATAAATAAAATCAATAATAGAAAGAACGATTAATATAATTAAAATAGCTAAAAAGATAAATTTAATTTGCCTAATAATTTCAGTAAGTGACGCAGTCCAGTTAAATCCAATCATACTAACAATCTTCTCTAAATTCTTTTTAAAGAGAACGTAAGAAACGTACCCGATTAATCCCATATAAAATAGTGATTTCAAAATATCTACTAAACTTTTACGACTAAACAATCTCGTAAAATAGTTTTTTGGATTAATACGCGACGCTTTCGGCTTAATAACTTTAGAAGAAAATAAGAAACCGACTTGAATCATATAATTGAATAAATGAAAAGCGTATACGAGTATTAAGATTGGCGCTGAAACTTTTAGTAATAAAATACCCATTAAATAAAAATACTCGGTCGAATCTGTATTTTTTCCAATTTGATCAAACAGTACTGCTACAGAGTTTGCAATCTCATAACCGAGCCAATCTCCGAAAAAATAAACGACAACTGCTAATACAAGTATGGAAAATAAATTATTTAAATCTTTACTCCGGGCAATATTCCCTTCTTCACGCGATTTCTTACGCTTCTGCGGGGTGGCCTTTTCTGTTTTATTATCCTTTGCCATGCGCGTCCCCCTACTTCGTTAAGAAAAAGTTAAATAGTTTCGTATATTCCTCAAGCAATACATCCGTCATATTTTTAAACACATAACCGAGCATCGGTACACTCATCGCAATAAACAAAATACCACATGTGATTTTAATGACGTACGCATTCATAAAAACGTTTAATTGCGGAGCGTTTTTTGCGATTAAAATTAAAACAAAGTTAATGATGAACAAACTTCCCATAAGCGGAAGAGCAATTTCAACCGCTGATGTAATCGCAAATAATAACGTTGCGAGTAGACTATCTAGGAAACTAGTCGTCAGCAATTTTGAAATCGCCTCTGTATATTGAAACGACTTTAAAATCGTGGCAACGAAATAATTAATGCCGCCAAGTGAAATAAAAATAATGAGAAAAAATATATCAAAAATGGTTGAAAGTAAAGTAGACTGTGAACCTGCATTTACATCAAACAAACTTGCCTGTGATAAACCGATATCAAAGTCTAAAATATGCCCTGCCATTTTTGGAATGTTCCACAGCATTTCTACAATTTTTGAAAGCGATAATCCAATTACAATTTGCGTACCTGCATAAGCTGCAACGTCCCAAGTTGTCTTTATGTGAGAGACATCAACTTGATCGGCAACTGTAATTGAAAGAGCAAGTCCAACTGTAACCTTCGCCATCGCTGGAATGGATCGACCTGAGAAAAACGGTAAAAAATATAAAAATGAAGTAATGCGGCAAAACGCAAAAAACATCGCCGCCCATAATTCCATATTCATTTCAGTTCACCTATCTTAGTACGAACGCAATAGCGAGGGGATTTTATCAAATAAATCTAAAATAAGTGTCGTTAACTCTTGAAACATCCACGGACCTAAAATGATAATAACGAGCACAATACTCGCCATTTTCGGTAAAAACGTCAGCGTTTGTTCTTGAATTTGCATCATCGCCATAATGACAGCGATAATAATAACGACAATCATACTAACACCGGCAACCGGCATTAAAATCATAACCCCTTTATAAAAAAAGGTTTGAAAAATATCTATAATTGGTGACGTATTCATTTATATGACTCCTATCACATAGCATCAAACGCTTCAGGCGACCGTTTTAAACATAATATCGACGATTTTTGTATATCCACCTAAATATACGAAAACGAGTATTTTAAATGGTAAACTTAAAATCATCGGCGGTACCATCATCATCCCGAGGTACATTAAAAGTGTACTAATAATCAAATCTATAAATACAAACGCTAAATAAATGAACATCCCCGTTAATAACCCTTTTTGGATTTGCGTTAACGTAAAGGATGGTACGAGCGTAAATAAGGAAAGATCTTTCAAATCTTTCGGCAACTCTTCTCCGCGCACTTTCAGCATCATTTTTAAATCATGCTTATATGTATGCTTTGACATATACTCTTTCATAATCGGAGCTGTCGTCTCCGCAGCTTGACTTACTGTTATTTTCTCTTTCGTCATCGGATCCCAAACATCGCTCTTTAGCTGCCCAAGTACAGGCTGCATCGTGAAGAGGGATAAAAATAGTGCAAGTCCTACAAGCACTTGGTTCGGTGGTAAGTTCATTACCCCAAGTCCTTGACGTGTAATCCCAAGAACGATCATAAAATAAGTAAAATGTGTAAATAATAGAACGATAGAAGAAGATAATGATAAAAGGGTAACGAGCGCAAATAACTGTACACTTGAATTACTCGTAAACTCTTTTCCATTTTCGAAATTAATAAAACCGTTCGGGGCCGCATACGCTGGATTTACAAAAACAATTGAAAAAACGATAGAAAATACGAAAATAACGGCTAATAATGATAACTGTTTCTTTATTCTCATGATGGATCCTCTACTTTTTTCGTTTCACTCTTCACCGCGTCTTCTAGCGCTTGTTGAAACTGATTTCCTGTTCCTGTTAATTGCACAGACTGCACACCGTTATTACTAATAACAGTGAACACTTGCTTGCCATCTACTTCAAATAAAAAGGCGCTCGTTTGATGATTTAAATACACCCCGTCTTTCACTTGAATATGGCCATTTTCACCTTGCTTAAAAAACTGCTGCTTGCGCGTCTTTTTCGTCATATAATATGCACCGTATCCGAGCGCACCAAACAGTAAAACGACTTGAAATAAGGTCGTCATATACGACATATGACTCCTCCTCTACTCTTTATCTTGCATTTGACTTTGCGCTTTCATAAGCGCAGCTTGCTTCTTATCGGCTTCAATTTCAGAAATGATAATACCGAACTTCTCGTCCATTACGATCGCTTCACCGATGCCGACTTTCATATTACTTAAATACACATCTACTTTATGTCCTAGGTTTTTCTCTACTTCCAGAACATCGCCAACTTTTAACTGTTTCACATCACCAAGCGTAATAGATGACTTTCCAAGCTTTACACCAAGTTCAATCGAAATATCTGAAACGGTATCAATATGTGCTTTACCCGCTTCATTTCGCTTTCCTGCAAAATCTTCTAATCCCATTAATGACACAGGAGATACTTCATGCTTCATATGGATCCTCCTACTCTACAAAACTTTTAAATAAGAGCGCCTTACGCGTTCCATCTTTCCCAATAAAACAATTAAATTTATGCTTTCCATCTACATAACCAAGTAATTCATCCGAAACTTTCGTATGAAGCGGAATAATATCGCCTTCTTCAATTTGTTCAATCTCACCCATTGTCATCTTCTGTTCACCAATCGCAACGTGAACAGGTTTAAACACTTGATTTACTTTCACTTCTACTTCAGACGTATACTTTTTACGCTTATCCGAAGAATGTTCGACAATATTTTCAGACGTTAACTTATCCATAATTTCTTCAACAGATAAGAATGGAATACCGATACGCACCGTCGTATTCCAAAAATCTGTTTTCATATTTACGTTCAGTAATGAAATGATATCACTCGCTGTCGTAATCTTTAATGCATTCGGGTCTGTCTCCGTCGTTACAAATTTCGGTTCAATCGCAACAACGCTTTCAAATGATTGCTCTAAATTTTTACAAAGGAGCATAAAAATATTATCCAGTGTTAAAAACTCAAATGCGGTAAGTGGTCTGCGCATCGTAAAGTTACGCTTACTATCTCCGCCAAGCCAACATTCATGAATATAAATAACGAACGCTAAATCAATCTCAATAACAATTTCTCCAAGCTCTGGTAAACCGAGATCAATTACACAATATAAATAATAATCTTTCGGCATTTTCTCCACATACTCACTCGTAAATGGAACTTGCTCAACCGTTGAAGGCTCAAGCTCAATTGGAATACGCATACGCGCTGACAACGTCTGTGACGTCTGTTTACCAAATGTAGAAGCAATTGCTTGCAAGCTACGTAAATGCTCAACACCAAACTTCTCCGGTCTATTAAAATCATACTCTTGAAATTTCTCTTGCTTCCCTGCTTCTTGTGCGAAAGCTGGCATTTCCTCGCCTTCATTTACCGCCTTCAGCAGGGCATCAATTTGCTCTTGGCTTAATTTTTCGCCACTCATGACAATCCCCTTCCCTACCTTTTCAATTCAACGATTTCAACGTACATCTTCCCGTTTTTCGTCAAAATCTTTCCGGTTCCAATCTCTTCATTCTCAAGCATAAGACGCACCGTATTTTTCGTTGAATTTTCAAGACGATACAATGTACCTTTCGTAATATGAAGCAAATCTTCAATTTTCTTTTTCGTATTTCCGATTTCAAAATAAATTGTTAACGGAATATCATCTTGTAATTTCAAATCTAGCCAACTCCCATATCATGTTCACGAAAATTTCATGTTCTCTCTATATATGAAATTTCTTATTTTGAAACGTCGATATTTAATATTTTTTTAATATATCCTTGCGTTTCTTTAAATGGCGGTACGCCTCCGTACTTTCTCACATTACCAGGGCCAGCATTATAAGAAGCAAGTGCCAATACTAAGTCGCCGTTATTCTTCTTTAAATAACCGCTTAACTCTTTCACGCCGCCCTCAATACTTTCAGCTGGTGAAAATGGATTTTTTATACCCATCTCTTTCACATTCGCTGGCATAAGCTGCATTAGCCCCATCGCTCCTGCGTGTGACACCGTTTTCGGATTAAAATCAGATTCTACTTCAATCATTTTTTGAATTAACGTTTTCGGAATTCCGTATGTACGACTTACCCGATCAATAATATCCTCATACTTACCTTCATTGGAAGAACGTATTTTTTGAATATTATACTTCTTCGTTAATCCCCACGTATCAGCAGCCTCATTTTTCGTTTCTGGGAAACGTCGTTCAAACTCTTTTTGCGCAACTTGCACTTCATCTGCTTTCTTCGTTTCAGTCTTTTCTTCAGGCTTACTCGCTTCCTCTACTTTATTAATAGTTTCTACCGGCTTATTAACAACCGCTTCTATTTTCGTAGATTGTACCGGCTGACTCATATCTTCTACTTTTGCCGGCTGCGTAGTAGCCTTCGTCTCCTTCGCAGGCTCACTCTGCAGCTTCTCTTGAAAACGACTACTAACGAATGCTTGTGGACTACTTAGCTTTTGCTGAATTTGTCCTTTCTTATATGCAAGGACTTCTTTTACTATATTTCCAACTATCATAATATCACCTTTTCGGTAAACAAAGATAATCTAATATTAGAGTTTTTTTTTAAAGTTTGCAATAATCCTTTTAATAATATTGTAATAAAAAAATGAATATATTGTTAAACTGTTATTTTTTTATATTTATTAATTCGAATTTTTAGTTGACACCCGCTATGACAGGGATTACAATAAATCTCGAAATTGATTTTTTCGCATATTACCGTTTTTCAATTTGCAGAAAAGTCAATATAAAAAAATGGGGGTTCTTAACATGAGAATTAATACAAACATTAACAGCATGCGTACTCAAGAGTACATGCGCCAAAACCAAGACAAAATGAATACAGCTATGAATCGTTTATCAAGCGGTAAATCAATCAACAGTGCGGCTGACGATGCAGCAGGCTTAGCTATCGCTACTCGTATGCGTGCAAAAGAAGGCGGCTTAATCGTGGGTGCTCGTAACACACAAGATGCTATGTCCGCATTACGTACTGGTGATTCAGCATTACAATCAATTTCAAACATCTTACTTCGTATGCGTGATCTTGCAACACAAGCATCAAGTGGTACAAATGGCGATACCGATGTTGCTTCTATAGGCAAAGAATACGCTGAGTTAAAATTAGAAATTGACCATATTGCTGACAAAACAAATTTCAATGGTAAGGCATTCTTAGCAGAAGCTACTGGTGGTAACGCTGATATCTCGGTTCAACTTTCTGATGCTACAGGAGATACATTAGAAATCCAATCTCTAGATGTAAAAGAGTTAACAACTAAAAATTTAGGCGATAGTATGGCTAATAATGCAGAAGCAGCAGCAGAATTAGTACCACTTGACGCTGCTATCCAAGCAATTGCAGACGCTAGAGCAACTTTCGGTTCTCAATTAAACCGTTTAGACCATAACTTAAACAACGTAACTAGCCAAGCCACAAACATGGCAGCTGCTGCTTCTCAAATCGAAGACGCTGACATGGCGAAAGAAATGTCTGAAATGACTAAGTTCAAAATCTTGAACGAAGCTGGTATCAGCATGCTTTCTCAAGCAAACCAAACTCCACAAATGGTTTCTAAATTATTACAATAAGCCATTTGAGTTAGTTTCCTGAATAAACCTCTCTGCTTGCGGAGAGGTTTATTTTTTGTAAAACCTTCCTTTTTTGATGGAAGAGAGCATCTGCAGTGCATAGAAGCGGTCAGTGCTTATCTTGATCCCCTCTTATGTTAAAACACAAGCAACAAATGAGCATACACCTTTTTATCTTTTCATGACCGTTTATTAGCTTTAGAACACTAACTATATCAATCTATAAGGAGTGTCTATTATGCGTATTGGTACAAATGTTTTGAGTATGAATGCCAGGCAGTCGTTTTATGAGAATGAGAAACGTATGAATGTTACGATGGAGCATTTGGCTACTGGTAAGAAGTTAAACCATGCTTCTGATAACCCTGCTAATGTTGCGATTATGACTCGTATGCATGCACGAGCGAGTGGTATGCGCGTGGCGATTCGTAATAATGAAGATGCGATATCGATGCTTCGCACAGCGGAAGCTGCACTTCAAACTGTGACGAATATTTTACAGCGTATGCGTGATTTAGCTATTCAATCTGCGAACGGTACAAATTCAAATAAAAACCGTGATTCATTGAATAAAGAGTTTCAATCTTTAAAAAAACAAATTGGCTATATTGGCGAGACGACTGAGTTTAATGATTTATCCGTATTTGACGGACAAAACCGTCCTGTTATATTAGATGATATTGGTCATACAGTAAATATAACGAAACACATTCCTCCTTCCCCTACTCAATATGACATCAAGATTTCAACAGAACAAGAAGCAAGAGCGGCGATTCGTAAAATTGAAGAGGCTTTACAAAATGTATCACTTCATCGTGCTGATCTTGGGGCTATGATGAATCGTTTACAGTTTAATATTGAAAATTTAAATAGCCAAAGAATGGCTCTAACAGATGCTTCTTCTCAAATTGAAGATGCAGATATGGCGCAGGAAATGAGCGATTTTTTAAGGTTTAAATTGTTAACTGAAGTTGCACTTAGTATGGTTTCACAGGCTAATCAAATTCCGCAAATGGTTTCTAAGTTACTACGATCGTAAAAATTCATCCTCCTTCTTTGGAACGATTCCACACAAAACAAAAGGGAAATACATATACACTATGTATCTCCCTTTTATTTTGTACCCAATTTTTTTATTGTGTTACGGTCATAACTTGTCCGCTACGATCGACCATAATTTTCATTTTTCCATCTTGAGCGTTATATAGCCCTAGCTTATGTAGGTCTTGTTTACACTCTTTTACGAAGTAAGGTAATGTGCGAATTTGATCGATATCAGAGCTCGTAATGAAATGAATTAAATGATGCGTCATTTCTTTAATATCAAAGACGAGTTCTTCCTTCTCCCTCTTTAACCTTTCATTTTCAAACTGTAGCGACTTTAATTGACTTTCAAGGTCACGTGTATTTTTTTCATCTTTCGAACGATCTGCAGCCATGCTAGAAAGCTTATAAATACCTTCCATGAATTGATGCAGTTCATGTTCCTTCTTTTCGCTACATTGACTAATTGTTTCAAAGTTGTCAACGATACCCGATATAACTGTTACAAGACTTTTTTCATCCTCTTTACTTCGAACGTCTTCTTTTACTTCTTGTTTTCTTTCTTGTCTCGTCTCAACAATCTTCTCTTTCACAGGTTTATATTTTCGTTTTCGACCTGGTTTTTGTTTTTCAATATTTTCAAAAGACATCTCTTGTTTTTTTAATTTATAATACGTGTTTTGTAATTGGCTTTCTGTTTTCGGAAAAATATTCAATTCATTTTTACTAACATATTTTGAAATATTTGCGATGTTTAAACCGTGACGTTGACAAAATTGATACACTTCATATAATAGTTCTAACTCAGATTTCAGCCATGTAATTACTGATTCTTCATATGCTCGCATACCGCCATTTTTTTCTATATCTATTTGAAATAGTACCATTCTTTTATATAAAGCAACTAGCTCTTCATACCCTATTCTGAATTGTTTCTCTATTTTTTTGAATTCCGCATCTAGTTTCATATCGTTCATTTTATTATTTGACATGTTTTGTAAAAGACTCAATACATTAATTGCTGTGTGGTGATACATAATATGTGTCACTCCCCCTCATCCTTTCACAATTCTCATCTGACTCCCATGTCTTTTAAGAAAATATAAATTTTAACATATCCATATTATAACATTTCGAAATTATCTGTCAAATAATTAACATATAAAAAGATATAAAAAGTATAAAATCAGATTTAGCTATTTCATTTATGCATAAAGCATTTCTCCCGTAAATTTAAATATCCCATTTTAAAAATATTTTTTATTACTATCTATATTACTTAACCAAAAACAAGAACGCCAAGAGATCTACTTCCTCCTGGCGCTCTCTATTGAACTACTAATTTTTAATACTCTACCTTTTATTCACCTATAAAATCTTTTGCTACACGTACACTTTCTTCCTTATTCACGTTTGTTACTGTAATATATACCTTTCCTGCTTTCTCACCTAATTGAGGAATTTTAACATTTACTGCCGTTTTTGAGTCAGCAACGGTTGCTGATTTCAGCTCGTTACCTTCTTGTGCCGCGTCATATACTTTCACTACATCTCCAGCTTTTAAGCCTGTCACTCGAACAATATCATCTTCACCAGCATCATTATTTAACACAACAATATTACTTGCATTTGGAGCCGCTGTAATTTCTGTATCATATGCTTTCACTGTACGTGTACTTTCTAACTCACCTTTACTTTGTACACTTACGTATACATTGCCTTTTGTTTTTGCGTCTTTT
>NZ_NJGF01000062.1:0-14496 GCF_002209985.1 Bacillus sp. K2I17 | reverse complement strand
ATGCAAAACAAAGATTTAACCGAAACATTAAAAGTGTTTAATAATCAATTAGAGCAAAAAGTATCTAAAAGAACAGCAGATTTAATAAAAAAATCTAATGATTTGGTGAAAAATCAAGAGAGGTTTAAGTCTTTATATGAGTACCATCCAGATCCTATATTAACAATTGATTCAAATGGTACCGTATTAAATATAAACCAGTCTGGAAGTATGTTATTAGGAAAAGATTGCTTTTCTATTTTTTTAGATGAAGATAAACCTGAATTGGAAGCAGCTCTAAAGATGGGGAAACGATGTAGTTCGTCTGCGTTACAGTTACGTGTGAAAAATAATAATGAGAAGGATATACATTTTTGGTACGTTACTATTGTTCCTATCATGATAGAAGGACAAACTTTTGGGAGTTATATAATGGTAAAAGACATAACGAGGATGAAGAAACAACAGGATGAGATAAACTATCTAGCATTTCATGATACAGTGACGGGGATTGGAAATCGAATATTCTTCCAACAAGAATTAGACAGATCTATTGAGCGTGTACAAAAAACACAGGATAAGTTTGGACTTCTGTATATAGATTTAAACCGCTTTAAGACCATTAATGATACACTGGGGCATGCAATTGGTGACAGTGTTTTAAAAGAAGTTGCCAAACGTTTTAGGACATGTCTGTCACCAGCTATTCCTTTAGCAAGAATAGGGGGAGATGAGTTTGCAATCATTGTCCATAACAAAACAGAGCAACAGCTATTAGATTTGTGCGGAATATTATTTCGTATAACTGAAGAACCATTTGTAATAAATCAACACAGCTTTTATTTATCCCTTAGTATAGGAATAGCGTTGTATCCATTTGGAGGAACAAATGCCACAACACTTTTACAACATGCTGATATCGCTATGTATAGCGCAAAGGAAGAAGGTAGCAATGCTGTTTGTATATACGACGAGACATTATCTCTAAAAATAACAAGACGATTACAATTAGAGCAAGATTTACCGAATGCAATTGAAAATAATGAGTTGTTTTTATTGTACCAACCACAAGTTGATAGTAAGGCAGGAAAGGTTATTGGTGCAGAGGCATTAATACGTTGGCAACATCCAGAGCTGGGGCTAATTTCACCTTTTGAGTTTATACCTATCGCGGAAGAAACATCACAGATTATTACAATTGGGAAATGGACGCTACAGCAAGCGTGTTCACAACTGAAAGAATGGCATTCTGCAGGTTATACAAATCTAAAAATGGGGATAAATTTATCAGCTATAGAGTTTGAACAGAAAGATTTTGTTCAAACGATTATATCTACCATAGAAGAAATAAGAGTACCAGCTAATTTGATTGATTTGGAATTAACAGAGCGAATTGCCATGGTAGATGAAAAAGAAACTTTATTGAAGTTAAAAGCATTAAAATCATATGGTGTACATTTATCAATTGATGATTTTGGTACAGGATATTCTTCATTAGCATATCTACCTTTATATCCAATTGATACTTTGAAAATTCCAAGAGAATTTGTGAATAGGATTGGAACTTCGAATGATGGAGATGAAATTATACAAACTATTATTTCGCTAGCTCATACTTTAAATATGAAAGTGATTGCGGAAGGAGTAGAAACGAAGAAACAATTAACAGTGTTACAACAAAATGCATGCTATTTAATTCAAGGCTATTATTACAGTAAACCTGTAAATGAAGATGAGTTTCTCAAGTTTTTAAGCAGGGAATAAGTGAGAACTATGTACTTGTGAAGTAAAGGGAAAAGAAGTTCTACCTATATTAAGTAGAACTTCTTTTTTAGTTAACTAGCAGTTAGGTTTCCAAAATATTTTGCATTAAGATGTATCATTACTCAAGCTGTTATCTTGTTCTTAAGTGATTCCTTTTTCATGACTTGTCTTCTCGTCAAGAAATTTGAAGGGATCGTATTAAAGGTGCAGGTCATACTGTCTAAAGTCATTTTATTATTTATCGTTTATTACATTTGAAATGACTTTTAATGTGCATATAAGCACGTGATAAGTAAATTAAATAAACAAAAGGCCCTGTAAAAAATACAGGGCCGGATACAGGGTTAAGGGAACGCATAGTTTCTTATTAATATATTAGCATAAACTTTTCATGTAGCTACATAAGAGTTTTGACAACTTTAAGAACAAAATAGAGTGTTTGTAAGAATAAATACACTAATTTAAATTAGAATTGTGATTTAAATTAGTGTGGTTATAATGTGAAAAAACAGATGAGTATTTTAATCATAATAACTTTTAGGAATGTATATGTAAGAAATATTTTTTGATTAGATTAAAAGTGAACTCTGACAATTTATTATATGTTATACCCAAATAACTTTAAGTTTTCTCCAGAGTCTGAAATTATCTCTTCGAACTGAAATCCTACTTTTTCTAAAAGATTTCCTGAATTGATGTTATCAATAGTAGTAATTGCTACAATTCGTTTCAGCGCGAGCTTTTGTACACCGTAGTCGATTACAGCAGAAGCTGATTCAAAGCCATACCCCTTCGAACGGAATTTCTCTAAAAAGGCAAAACCGATATCGACATCTTCTAATGAATCTCTTTTAATAAGTCCGCACATACCAAGTGGAGTGAAATCTTCTTTTCGTTCAACTAAGTAAAGACCAAATCCCATTTTATTATACATATCAACTGGTCCGTTTAAGATGTATTTTTTTGCATCTTCTAAGTTTTTAATCCTTTTATCACCAATAAACTGAATCCAGGCAGGATCGTTTACTAATTCAAGAATAAATGGAGCGTCTTTTATATGAAACCAGCGAAGAACGAGTCGTTCAGTTTCAAGAACTATCAAGCTATTGCACCACCTTTAACATTTATAATAATTAGTATGGAGTGTGTAATACGAAATCGCAACATATTTTAAAATAGTCCTGCTTGTTCACATAAAGTTCGTTTGTTTTGTATAAAGGGATATCCTATAATTAAAATTGATTGTAAAGAGTGAGATGCTTATACAATGACTCCTAGGTGACTAGGAGTTTTTACTATATAACTATCATTATTACTAAATATGGCACACTACACATTCTACTCAAGGAGGTACATAATGAAGAAATTATATAATGCATCGTTTACGTATTTGATTATCGGTTTATTATCAGGAATTTTCGCCAGGGAGTATGGAAAGTATAAGGGGATTTTAGGTTCTACTTTGTTAAATTTATTGCATACACATACACTTGTACTTGGCTTTTTCTTCTTTTTAATTGCTTTAGGATTAGCAAAAGTATTCGCGTTTCATGAAGCGAGAAGTTTTAATAAGTGGTTTGTTGTACATAATATCGCATTAATTTTAATGTTAGGTTCATTGGCCGCAAGAGGGCTTCTTCAGTTAAATGGAGCGGACTTTAATGGATTAACTTATATTGTTGGGTTTTCTCATTCGCTGATGGCAGGTACTTTAATTTGGTTTATGTTGTTAATAAAGAAGTCATTTAAAATGTAGTTTTATAGTAAAGAACTTGCGATAGGTATTGCAAGTTCTTTTTGTTTATTCGACAGTATGAAACTTGCATATGTATAAAACTTGAATTATTTAATTTTTCGGATTATTATGTATAAAATAGTTAACATATTTTGTAATTCAAATTTATAGAAAGTAGGAGAGTGTACGATGGAAATAACGGTAGAGCGTTTAGTAAATGAATTAAAGGGTGTACTTCCCGAAGATCGAGTAGTTGTAAATACGACAGTAAGAGAGTTACATAGTAAAGATGAATCTTATCATACTAGTAGTTTACCTGATGTAGTAGTTTTTCCAAAAACGACTGAAGAGGTTAGTAAATTAATGAAAGTAGCGAGTGAGCATAAAAAACCTGTCGTTCCTTTCGGTGTAGGCTCTAGCTTAGAAGGCCACGTTATTCCATATGAAAAAGGAATTACAATGGACTTTTCGCTCATGAATAAAATACTCGAAATAAGAGAGAAAGATTTCCTTGTAAGAGTACAGCCGGGAGTGACTCGCTCTCAGCTTAATAAAGAATTGAAAAAGTATGGATTGTTTTTTAGTGTGGATCCAGGAGCAGATGCAACGTTAGGTGGAATGGCTGCTACAAATGCGAGCGGAACGACAGCAGTTAAGTATGGGGTAATGCGTGATCAAGTTCGTGATTTAGAAGTCGTTCTTGCTGATGGGGAAGTAATACATACTGGAAATTTAGCGGCGAAGTCATCATCAGGTTACCATTTAAATGGTGTTTTCGTAGGATCAGAAGGTACGCTTGGATGCTTTACAGAGTTAACGTTAAAAGTATACGGCATACCAGAACATGTTATGGCTGCGAGAGCATCGTTTCCAACTATAAATAATGCAGTAGAAGCTGTTATTAATATACTACAAGCGGGTATTCCAATTGCAAGAATTGAACTTGTAGATGAATTGTCTATGAAACAAGTAAATCATTATAATGAAACAAGTTACAGAGAAGAACCTACACTGTTTTTAGAGTTTCACGGTAATGAAGCAGGGCTAAAGCAAGATATTGAATTCACGAAGGAAATTGTTTTTGATCATAAATGTAAAGAAGTTGCTTTTGAAACGGAAACTGCGGCGAGAAATAAATTATGGGATGCGCGGCATAATCTAGCATATTCTTACGTTCATAGCTATCCTGGTAAAAAGCTTATGAGTACAGACGTATGTGTACCAATTTCAGAATTAGCTGGTGCAATCCAACATGCGAAAGAGACATTAGATAAAGTAGGTCTTATCGGTGGTATTCTTGGGCATGTGGGAGACGGGAATTTCCACGTGCTCTTAATGGTTGATCCAAACGATAAAGAAGAAGTGGAAAAGGCGGACGAAATAAATGAAAGTATCGTTTTATATGCTCTTAAACGAGGTGGAACGTGTACGGGAGAACATGGCGTTGGAATCGGAAAACGAAAGTATCAAGAAGAAGAACATGGGGCGGCATTACTCGTAATGGAAAAAATAAAGAAAGCTCTTGACCCACAAAACATTTTGAATCCGAATAAAGTTTTTCAGTTGAAGGATAGGGGATGATTGGGTGAAAGTACTAGAAGCGATAAGTAATATAGCTGGAAAGTATTTTGCATTTTGGGTTATTTGTATGGCAGCTATTGCATATTTCATTCCTGGACCATTTCTCGGGTTAACTAGTTATATAACAATTTTACTCGGGATTGTAATGTTTGGGATGGGATTAACATTAAAGGCTGTTGATTTTAAAATCATTGCTACAAAACCATTGCCAGTTATTATCGGTGTATGTGCTCAGTTTATTATTATGCCACTTGTCGCATACGTACTAGCCTACGTTATGAAGTTACCAGCCGAATTAGCAGCTGGATTAGTGTTGCTCGGTTCAGTACCGGGTGGCACTGCATCAAATGTTATGGTTTATTTAGCAAAAGGGAACTTAGCGTTGTCTATTGCAATGACTTCATTATCAACGTTACTAGCACCAATTGCTACACCTCTTATTTTATTATTACTTGCGGGACAATGGATGCCAGTAAATGCTATGTCTATGTTTCTTTCTATCGTACAAGTCATTATCCTACCTATTATTTTAGGATTAGTAGTGAAGAAGTTTTTCCCTACAACTGTTACGAAAGGAATGACTGTTATTCCTTTAATATCAGTTGTAGCAATTATTATTATTGTTTCTGCAGTTGTTTCAGCGAATGTAAGTAGCATTACTTCTTCAGGCCTGCTTATCTTTATTGCAGTAATGCTTCATAATGCATTTGGTTTTTTACTCGGATATATAACAGCGTTCGTACTTGGACTAGACGAAGGAACAAGAAGGGCTATTTCAATAGAAGTAGGAATGCAAAATTCAGGCTTAGGTGTTGCGCTGGCAACAGCACATTTTGGAGCAGCAGCTGCACTTCCAAGTGTATTAGCAGCAGTATGGCATAATATTGCAGGGCCGATATTAGCAACCATCTGGTCAAAAAATGCAAAGAATACTTTTAGTGATGAAAATTTATCGGTAAATATAGAAAAATAGGAATGATAAAGAATGCAAAAACGTATTGTACATTTTGAAGGACTGGTTGTTTTCGTAGCCACGATTTATGCGTATTCAATATATGAATTTAGTTGGATTATATTTTGGGTATTCCTTTTAGCACCGGATTTATCAATGTTAGCGTACGGTATAAATAATCGTGTTGGTGCTAAAATTTATAATATATGTCACACATATATTATATCTATATTAATAGCTATCATAGGTGTCTATTTTAAGATAGATACCGTTATAATGATTGGGCTAATATGGACAGCACATATTGGGATGGATCGAATGTTTGGATATGGATTGAAATATGAGACGGATTTTAAAGATACTCATATTCAGAGGTTATAAAAGAGGGGTGTAATGTGAACAAATAATTAATTGAGGAATTGAATTTCAAACAATTGTTGAGAAATATATATAAATATGGATATAGATAATTGAATTGTGTTACTTTTAGAATACTTAAATAGATGAGGAGGGGTTTCAATGAATATACAAATCACGGGCAATAAATTAATTACTAAGATGCTGAATGATTGGTACCAAAACATCAGAGCACAACGAGTAAGTGAAGCCAATAAATTAAAGGAAGAGATTGATAAAAAGCTACATATTATCGAAGGAGATATAAATGTTTTATTTCACTATTATCTTTTAGATTTTCGATATAAAGTGCTAATTGATGGTATAGGCATTTCAAAAAATTCTTTTGATAAACTAGATTCGCTGCCTAAACCGAATGATGAATTTTTAGAATATTATTATTATTTTTTCAAATCTATACATTCTACAATTCTCTCAAATTATAGTGAAGCGAGTAACTATTTTGATAAAGCGGAAAGTTTACTAAAGAATATTCCAGATGAAGTTGAACAAGCAGAGTTTAACTACAGAGTTTCTACATTAAAATATCAAATGTATCAAGCGTATTCAGCTATTGAATATGCTTCGAAAGCAAGGGATATCTTTGCAAAACATGCAGGGCATGAAATGAATGTAGCACTATGTGAAAATGTTTTGGGGTTATCTTTTTCAAAATTAAAACAACATGAAAGAGCAGAGGAGTATATTGTTTCAGCGTTAAATACTTTGCAAAAAAATGATGCTGAAACACTAGTTTTAAGAATAAGACATAATTTAGGATTATTGTATGCAAGTCAAAACCTTTCGGTCTTGGCTATTAGACACTTATCAGAGGTTTCTAAAAAAATGCCGAATCATTATAAAGCTATTTTTATAGAGGCAGGAGAATATTATAAAATAGGAGAAATAGAAAAGGCAAAAGAATTAATTGAAATTGGATTGGAAGTTTGCAAAGAATTAAAAAATGATGAATATAAGTATCATTTTTTAATTCTAAATGAATTTTGTCAATGTTTGAAAGCAGAAAACGTAGAAAAAATTATGCTCGAAAGTTTTTCTTACTTTGAAAGAGAAAATTTAACCGAATATATCTGCGAATATGCTGAAAAGCTGGCGATAGAGTTTCATAAAGAAGGCAATATAGAACAGGCTGAAAAGTATTTTTATAAGGCTTATGAAACGAGAAAAAGAATATTTGACAAAGGAGCGTTGAAATAATGAGAAAAATTGGATTAACTATTATGGGGTTAACGGCTGCTGGTGTTGTATTTTTGAGTATTGGTGGCATTTTAGCTGAACCAAAACAAGCGACACAAGAAAATTTTTCGGTATTAAATTTTGATACTAAACAATATGCTGCTCATGGAGATACGCCTGCACCTGCAAAACCAGATTTTTTAGTAGTAGAACGTGGATAAATATAGAATGAAGTACTTTTGATTTGAAGTCGGCATTTTTAGTTGATTTTAAAAATGGACATTAAATAAGTTAACTTAAAAGGTGTTTTCAATATTGAAAACACCTTTTAAGTTTGTTGTTAACAGTTAATATAACTAGAAACATTCTTTAAATTGCAATCAAGTCCCACAAAAAGTACGATAAGGACGATTCGTCGGTGCAGGCGGAACGCAGTATTCTTCTTGATCTGTAGAATACGCATAAGGGTTTGATAAGGCTTCAAGAAGTTTCTCCATTACACTATAGTCGTCATTTGTAACAGCTGCTTCTAGTGCTTCTTCTACACGGTGGTTCCTAGGGATGATTGATGGGTTATTATTTTTCATCATTTCGTAGGCGTTTTCTTTCGATTCTTCTTGTTTTTCTAATCGAGATTGCCATAGTTTGTACCATTCGTTAAATTCAGGACTTTCAAATAGAGCTGTATTTTCGAGCGTATTAAGAGTTAATGAACGGAATGTATTTGTATAATCGGCTTTATGTTTCTCCATCATTTTTAAAAGTTGCTCAATAAGTGATTGATCTTGTTCCTCGTTGCTAAATAGTCCTAATTTCTTTTTAATTCCAAGGAACCAATTGTTTTCATATTGTACGCTAAATTTTGAAATTTCGTCTTGAGCAATCTTTAATGCTTCTTCTTCATCTTCATGTAGGATGGGTATTAAAGATTCTGCTAGTCGCGCGAGGTCCCACGCGGCCATATATGGCTGATTTCCATATGAGTAGCGACCTTGTGTATCAATAGAGCTAAATACGGTTCCTTGATCGTAATTGTCCATAAATGCACAAGGGCCGTAATCAATCGTTTCTCCACTAATCGTTATATTGTCAGTATTCATTACACCATGTATAAATCCAACAAGTTGCCATTTAGCGATGAGACTTGCTTGTTTCTTTATGACTTCTTGTAGTAATGCAGTATATCGGTTTTCATGAGCTTCAATTTCTGGATAATGTCTTTTTATCGTATAGTCAGCTAGTGATTGAAGATCCTCGATAGAACCACGAGCTGCAGCATATTGAAATGTGCCGACACGTATATGACTGCTAGCGACTCTAGTTAAAATTGCTCCAGGTAACTTTGTTTCACGATATGTTGGTTCGCCAGTTGTAACAACTGCTAAACTACGAGTAGTTGGAATATCAAGAGCGTACATTGCTTCACTAATAATATACTCGCGTAGCATCGGACCGAGTGCAGCGCGACCATCACCACGGCGTGAATACGGAGTAGGGCCAGAACCTTTCAGTTGAATGTCAAAACGTTTACCTGAAGGAGTAATTTGTTCACCTATTAAAAGCGCACGACCGTCGCCTAACATATTAAAATGTCCGAATTGATGACCGGCATACGCTTGTGCTAAGGGGTGAGCTCCTTCTGGGAGTGCATTACCAGCAAAAACAGCAATTTCAACTTCTTTTTTCAATTCTTCAGGATTAAAGCCAAGAGATATTGCGAGTGAATGATTTAGTTTAACTAGCTCCGGTGAACTTACGGGAGTAGGGGGGATTTCTGTATAAAATGATTGTGGTAAAGTTGTATAACTATGATCTAAATTCCAACCAGCTTCATTATTTTTAGTCATTTTATCTCCTCCTTGTTTATTTTTTTATAATGTATTTGTACGTATGTATTCTTTGTAAAATTAGCTGAAAGTATAATATGATATTTCCCCTTGCAATCTATTGTAAGGACTTCACTGCACTATGTCTATTTAACAGTAAATATAAAAACTCCATTTTTTTAATGGAGTTTTTATGATTACTTAATTTTTACAATTATTTTTCCTTTTGCTCTTCCAGCCTCTGAATATTCCATTGCTTTTTGAGCATCTTCAAAAGGGAAAACTCGATCGATTACCGGTTTGATTTCACCAGCTTCAATATATTTTGCGATAGTACGTAATTGATCTCCGCTTGGCTTCATAAATAAAAATGAATATTGCGCATTATGCTTCTTTTCAAGTGCAGTAAGTTTTCTACTTGCTAATGAAAATAAGAGCGTTTTAAAAAATCCGGAACCAAATTCTTTACCGAAACGAGCATTTGGCATTCCTGAAACGGAAACAATGTTGCCGCCGCTTTTTATAATATCAAATGATTTTTCAAGTGTTGTACCGCCGATTGTATCAAATACTGCATCATAATCTTTTAGTATTTCTTCAAATTTTTCTGTTTTGTAATTAATAATCTCATCTGCGCCAAGAGACTTTACTAAATCGGAACCAGCTTCACTAGCAGTTGTTGTAACGGTAGCGCCCATTATTTTTGCTAACTGAATTGCGAAAGTACCAACACCACCAGACCCAGCGTGAATTAATATTTTTTGTCCTTTTTGTAAATGCATAATGTCATGTAGTGCTTGATAGGATGTTAAGCCAACGAGTGGAATCGACGCCGCTTCCTCGAAACTTAAATTTTTTGGTTTTAAAGCTATATCATCTTCATGAACGGCTATATATTCCGCGAAAGTACCGATCTTATTTTTTCTTGGACGTGCATATATTTCATCGCCGACTTCAAAACGAGTCACTTTTGATCCAACCTTTACAATAACACCGGAAAAATCATTACCAAGGATTAGGGGCATTTCATATTTAAGTAACATCTTTACTTTTCCATCGCGTATTTTAAAGTCAATGGGGTTAATACTAGCTGCATGAATTTCTGCGAGCACTTCATACTCGTTTATTTCAGGAGTAGGTACCTCTGCCATACGCATTGGAACTTTCCCGTACTTATCAATTATCATTGCTTTCATTTCTTATACCTCCAAATCTCAATAAAAGTTGTGCAATAGCTTTTCAATATCTAATACAAGATTTTTTAATAAGCCTAATTTTGTACGTATATCAATATAATAAAAGTTTTTTGTACCTTCTTTTCGCATTAAAATAATACCGGCTTCTCGTAAAATCCTTAGGTGATGTGATACCGCTGGACGAGAAAGGTGTGTTTGTTTCGTAATTTCTCCTACACGTAATCCGGTTTGACATTCCGTTTCCATGAGAACTAACAAAATAGCTTGACGTGTTTCATCGCCAATTGCCAATAATACTTTTTGGGAATCAATAAAATCTTTTTTTATAACATTTAATTGTTCTTGTTTATTCATTTCAATCACTTTACCTCCTGGTAATTAGTCGAAAGGTTTAAAATGATGAACCATTACATCAATACGGTAATGCTACATCATTGTTGAATGAGCTGCAATATTGGGAAAGAAAATCGAGACGAATGGAATTTTATGAGTTGAAAATGGTAGGGGATAGAAAAGGCTTTAATGATATGTTGTTTACAGATGAGAAAGGATAAGGATTTAAAAAAAATAAGCGGTCGTACCCTGAATAACTTATAGGGTTACGACCGCTTATCATGTTTTTATTATGTTAGTGTCTACTAAAGTGAAATGTTTCGTTGTACTCTTTCATACCTGCATAATTCAAGCAGATTATAGATGTATGAAAAAGTAAAAGTAATTTGGGGCGTAATCTATCTATATGATAATTCAAAATGAAATATAAGTCTATATCTTTGTTGTTTTTTTGATTATATTTATATCACTGAGCTCAGAACAATGATGGGAGGGTAAATATATGAAATCGAATTACGTACCAGTTTTAATTATTGGAGGAGGATTATCAGGGTTAGCATCTGCGCTATTCCTTGCAAAACATAACGTTGATTATTCGCTGGTTGAAAGGCACCCGTCTACTGCAATTCATCCAAAAGCAGGTGGAATCACTTTTCGTACGATGGAGTTATTTCGAGAATTGGGTTTAGAACAAAGAATTAGATCGGCGGGTAAAGCATTAGAAAATTGCCGAGGAAGAATAGCAGTTCATACAATAGCTGAGGCGAATAAGGAAGAATTGGCACAAATGCGGGCGACTCAGTATGGAAATGATGAAAAGTTACTTCAAAAAATAGAAGAGATTAGTCCATCAAAACAAACGGCTTGTTATCAAATTATTTTAGAAGAGATCATGTTACAAGAAGCGAGAACACTAGGCGGAGAATTATCTTTTTATCATGAATTAGTTTCTTATGAACAAAATGAGCATGGAGTAATCGCAACGATTCGGAATCGTGAAACGGAAGAAGAAAGTATTATTCATTGTGATTATGTAATTGCAGCAGATGGAGCGAAAAGTAAAATACGTGAGCAGCTAGGGATACGTACCGAGGGAAGAGGTACAATCGGTGGCTATTATATGAATATTTATTTTGAAGCGGATTTAAGTGAGTTTATACAGGGAGATGCATTTGGTTTTACTATGGTACTTCATTCGGAAGTTCTTGGTGCGCTTATTCCAGTTGATAACGAAAGAAGATGGATTTACCATGTATCCTACGATCCATTAAAAGGAGAGCGACCAGAGGATTTCACTATAGGACGTTGTAAACAAATTATGCAAACTGCAATTGGAAGCACAAATGTTGAACCAGAAATAGTAAGTGTTTTACCGTGGGAAGCGACTGAAAGTACTGCTACAAAATTTCAAGATAATCGCATTTTTTTAGTTGGTGATTCTGCACATATTATGCCACCAACTGGAGGATTTGGTTCAAATACAGGCATACAAGATGCGCATAACTTAGCTTGGAAATTAGCGGCTGTTATAAAAGGGAAAGCAGATCCAAAATTGTTAGAAACATATCATAAAGAGAGATATCCTGTTGCAAAATTAACGACAGAGTATGCGAGTAGTTTATTGTTCCGTGCTGCAAGTAGAGAAGAAGGCAGTTTGAATAATATGGATGGATTAGCTGTAACTGTTGGGTATCACTATTGTTCAGAGGCGATAGTAGATGACTCAGCTACTCCACATAGAATGGATATCGTAGAGTTGAACGGAAGACCTGGAACGCGAGCACCACATTTTTTTGGAATGTATGAAGGGGAGAAGGTTTCTATATTAGACTTATTCGGTAACAATTTTGTATTACTTACTGAAGTAGAAAATAGTTCTTGGGCTGAAGCTGTATTTGATGTTTCATCTAAATTAGGAATAATTATTAAAATGTATCGAGTAGGGGTAAACGGAGACTTTATTGCTCAAGAAAATGTTTTTCGTGAATTATATGGGATAGAGAATGAAGGAGTTGTACTAATTAGACCAGATGGATTTATTGGATGGCGTTCGGAAAAAGCGGTGGTAAATCCAGCTGTAATGCTGGAGGAGGTAATGAATAAATTATTATGTGATTTTTAAGTAACTGCGGAAGTATTGTCTTATATGCTTCATTTTACTGAAAAAATAATATTCACAAATTTTAATAGGTTTGGTATGATTAATTTCGACAAGTTAATCGAGGCCGGAGATATTTGAGATAAGCCATAAATTTATTTAGGGATACAATAGTGTCCTCTAAATAATTTATGGCTTTTTTTTATTGGTGAACTGTAATCAATAGGAAGTTCCATGTGAATAGGAGGGATATAGAAAATAAATAGTATAGTAATAACATAGGGGAATTGTATTTGTAAGATTGGAATTTTCATATAAGCTTATAAAAATAATGAAAGTATATCTTCTATATCGTGTAAATCTCATTAACTTGTTGAAATTTGCAACGTAGGAAGGGTTAGAAGGATGAGAAAAATTATTAGCGCGTTCGTTATTTTCTTTATGACGGGAAGTATCTTTGCTGGGGGAGCTGTTCATGCGAAATCAGAAGGGAAGTATGAATGGAATACGAATAAATTTTTAAACATTGCACATCGTGGAGCAAGTGGACATGCACCTGAGCATACTTTTGCTTCTTATGATCTTGTGAAAAAAATGAAAGCGGATTATTTGGAATTAGATATTCAGTTAACTAAGGACGGCCAGTTGATTGCAATGCATGATACAGCAGTTGACCGCACTACAAATGGTACAGGTGAAGTACGAGATAAAACATTAAGTGAAATAAAGAGCTTAGATGCAGGATCTTGGTTCAATAAAGCTTATCCAGAAAAGGCTAAGCAAGAGTATGTTGGTCAAAAAGTTCCGACTCTTGAAGAAATCTTCCAAAAGTATGGAAGAAGCATGAAGTATTACATTGAAACAAAATCACCAGATGTGTATCCAGGAATGGAAGAGAAGTTATTAGCTTTATTAAAAAAATATAATTTAGTAGGTCAAAACATGTCTTCTAGCCGTGTTATGATTCAATCATTTAGTAAAGATAGTTTAACAAAGATTCATAGTATGAATAAAAATATTCCGTTAGTTCAACTGCTTTGGTATTATCCAAATGAAAACAATGAGATTGTTGAATGGTCTGGCATTACACATGAACCGAAAAGTGTAACAAATGAAGATTTTCAAGAAATCAAAAAGTATGCAGTTGGTATTGGACCGAACTTACGTAATGATGACGGAGAACTAATTATTGATGAGTCATATATGAAAATGGCTAGGAAAAATGGACTGCTAATTCATCCTTATACAATTAATGAAAAACCAGATATGAGATTGTTAATGAAATGGGGTGCTACAGGAATGTTTACAAATTATCCTGATCGATTACATAGTGTGTTAAAAGAAAAATAAAGTGAAACTTTAATCAGCGGGGGTTTTCTTCATCCCCCACTGATTATTAGTTGAACCAATCGGACTTTAATGGGCAGCCCGACCCCCAC